>CACYBG010000362.1 GCA_902772605.1 uncultured Spirochaetaceae bacterium | reverse complement strand
TAAGTCCATGAAATTTACTGTGCTGACCTTGTTTCCTGAGATACCGCGGGCTTTTTTTGAAAGTTCGATTATGGCCAAGGCGGTTGAACGGGGAATTATTGCCTACGATTTGGTGAATATCAGGGATTTTGCCTTTGATAATCACAAGACATGTGACGACGCTACGTATGGCGGTGGTGCGGGACAGCTTTTGCTTCCTGAACCATTGGGCAGGGCTCTGGACAGTGTCGAAGCCTATAAAAAGCACGTGATTTACGTCACGCCGGGTGGACGCACTTTCAATCAGAACAAGGCCCTTGATTTGAGCCGAAAGGATGAAATCGTCCTGGTCTGCGGAAGATACGAAGGTATCGACCAGAGAATCATCGATTTGTATGTGGACGAAGAAATCTCCATTGGGGATTACGTGATGTCCAGCGGTGAACTTGCCGCCACGGTTATTGTGGATTCGGTCTACAGGCTTGTGGAGGGTGTAATCACCAGCGAATCATTGGACGAGGAAAGCTTCAACGGCAACCTTTTGGAATATCCACAGTACACCAGGCCAAGGGTGTACAAAGGCTTGGAGGTTCCCGCTGTTTTGCAGGGGGGCAACCATGAAGAAATCCGAAAGTGGCGACTCAGAAAGAGCCTGCAGAAGACTCTGTTGAACAGACCTGATTTGATTCAGCAGGGACGGATGACGGGTACTCTCTCGGAGGAAGCGGAAAAAATAATCGAAGAACTTGCGGAGCATGCAGACTATAAAAATGACCGCAAGCAGCGCAGAAAGCTTCGTTCCATACAGGAGAGGTTGAAGCGCGAAACTCAGAATGGAGAATAAAATGGATCTTATTAAGACTATTGAAGAGCAGCAGAAAAAATCAGCCGTAGCCGACTTCAGAGTTGGAGATACTGTTAAGGTTCACTTTGAGATTATCGAAGGTAAGACAAAGCGTATCCAGATTTTTGAAGGATTGGTCCTCTGCATTAAGAACAGCGGCGTTCGCAAGACATTCACCGTACGCAAGCTGAGCTATGGCGTTGGAGTAGAGCGCGTATTCCCGGTTCACAGCCCACGCGTAAAGAAGGTTGAAATCGTTCGCCCAGGAAAAGTCCGCCGTTCAAAGATTTACTACATCCGCGACAAGGTCGGAAAGGCTTCAAAGATTAAGGAGCTCATCAGTCCAAAGGCAAAGGCTCGCGTCATTGCTTCAAACAAGCTTGTAAACTCTGCTGCTGCATCTGAAGTTAAGGAAGCCGCTGCAGAAAAATAAGCCGTTTTTCGAAACGGGCACTGCAGTTTCATGACTGATGATTTTCGTCCGTGGAACTGCAGTAAAGGGGCAATCCGTAACGGGTTGCCTTTTTTGTTTTGTAAGCGTCCGGTTTGCGTCGGTGTGCGGATAAAGCATGTGTCCGCATTTTCTCAAAAAAAATTGCTTGGGGATGTCGGTGCCATGCAGATTGTTCCAGTCCAAAATGTAAATCCTGTACAGGTTCAGCAGCCTTCCGTGCGTACTCTTTTTGTGCGGGTACTGTCAGCGGAGGGAGACGGTTCCTTCATCGTAAGTGCCGGTGGAAACAGAATTTCCGTACGTAGCGAGGCGAATCTTTCCGTCGGACAGACTTTTGTAGCTTCCGTAAGGTCGGATCAGTCCGGTCGGGTGATTTTGACCCCTGTTCCCGATTCAAATTTCGGCGAAATGCCTGCCCCCGGGACGTCCGAATCCCTGCTTTATGCCCAGGGAGATGCGGTTTCGGGCCTTGCATACAGGGTCCTTCAGTTCATGGAACAGAGCGGGATGAAGATAGACCGTTCCCTTATGGAAAAGGCCGTGTCGGTCGGAAAAAGGTTTCCGGGCAAAGAAAGGCTTGCAAGCGAAGCGGCCGCCATACTGCTTCAGAAGGGAATCGTTCCGAATGACGATGAAGTGCTTGCTCTCATGTCCATGTCCGTCGGAGATTACAGCGGCGGTAAAAATCAGGGCGGAAGGAATGCGGATGAAAGTGCCGACGGTCGAAAACGTCAGGATTCGGACGAAAACTTCCTTGAACGGCTGTATCCTGCCGGAACGGGCTCTGAGACAGGCCTCCTTACTTTCATGAATCACGTGAAGTCGGGAAAGATGCACTGGATTTTCCTCCCCTACGAATGGAAGCTTGGAAAGGAAACTGCGTCGGGAACCGTAAGGATTCTTCTGGACCTGGAATCCCGGTGTGCCGAAAAAATCCATTTGGACTGTGAATTAAACTCGACAAAATATTTTTTTGTGTTATACTGTAATGAAAGCAAAGGGAAGGAAATTCGGTTCTTTACATTACCGCCGCTTTTGCCTTCGAAAATCAAATCCGAAGAATTGCGGCTTGGAGGATTCCTCAACTCCGGCATGAGTTCGGGAAGTCCTGTGACTGTAACCTATTCCGTCTCTGCTTGCTCCGATGGGCTTTGTACCGCCGATGAAGAACCGTCGACGGTTGAGGCGTTTGCCTGACGTTGGATTTTTAATCCGTTTTATCGGTTTTAGGGGAGCGCATTACAGAAAGTTTATGAATGAAATACGTAAGTTGGCGGCCGTTGCGTTGAAATATCCTGAGAACGCAGTTGCCCCGATGATTGCAGCAAAGGAAAAGGGTTACCTTGCATACAAGATGATTGAAACTGCAAGGGAAAACGGAATCCCCATAATTGAGGACGACATACTTGAAAACGTCCTTTCCATTCAGGATGTGGGTCAATGCATTCCTGAATCGACATGGCGGGCCGTAGCCGGTATCTTTGCCTACATACAGACTTCCTTTCAACACAAATGACTTTCTGATGTGCATGCCTTCGTTTTTAATTTTGGGTGCGTGTTTTGTTTGCTCCGGAAGATGGGTTTTTTCGTGGAGCGCTTTCGTTTTTTTGCCGTATTTTCAGGGACGGTATGCTTGTTGCGAGGGGGATTTTATGCCATTGATGAGATTGAACTGCAATGAAATCAAGGAGGGAATCAGTTTTTCCGCTCCCGTATTTTTTGAAGATTCTACGAACATGTTTCTGGCCGCCAATCATCCGGTGAAGCACTATCATCTGGTTGCCATAGAACGCTGGAAGATTCCGTTCCTGATGACCAGCGGACACAGAAATAAGGAAGTTATCGTTGATTTGGAACCCGTCGAAGAAGTCGTTGAACTGGATGAATTCGAGGAAATAGGAGAGGCCTAGAAATCCGTGGAGGAGCCTAAGCTTCGGGAAAAGTCCGTACGGGACGAATCAACGACCGTGACGGTGGGACGAAACGGTGAAAATCGTGCCGCCTCATACCTTGAATCCAAGGGGTATGAAATACTCGACAGGAATTTCCGCATGGGCAGACAGGGTGAAATCGACCTGATTGCGCTCAGAAAAGGGGTTTTGGTGTTCGTGGAGGTTAAGGCCCTTCCGCACGGAAATCCCGAAATGCTGTCGCATGAATTAAATCGGACTAAACTCCAAAAGATAATCAAAACAGCTAAATTTTACATCGAAAAACATCGACAATATAAATGCAGGGCAATCAGGTTTGATGTCCTTGCAATAGATGTTCCGGGACTGGAGCCGGTGCACCACATTGTAAACGCTTTTTCGGAGTAATACTGTATGCCGGTTTCTAAGAACCCTTCCGCAAAAAATAAAGATAACGCAATGCGCATCAAGGAATTGCAGCTTAAAATCCAGGACGAGAGTTACATAAACTTTGCTGTGGAAAGAATCGCTCTTGTAGTGAGCAGACAGATAGTTGAAAAACGGAATTCCCGCCATGCACCTGAAAAGACGTATTGACAGGTCGTGTTGAATCCCTCAGTGGATTTGCACCTGGTTTGTCAATGCATTGGAATCAATCCGCCTGTTGAAATCCTCATGATGCCGCATGTGGGTTTACGGTCGGAATCATCATCCCCGATCAATTCCGGCGACCGTTCATTTCATCGGGACGGTCTGTCCGTACTAGAAAAAAAAATCATATTGAAGTAAAATCCATCCTATGAGTAGAGATAGAGACAGAAGGCAGAAAAGACATTCGAATTCCAATCAGGGAAATCAGCGTCATCACGAAGAGGGCGGCTCAAGGGAAGGTAAGGAACGCAGGGAAAGGTTCCGTCCCCATTCAGCCGTTTCCCACAGTCAGATTCAGTCTGAAGATGAAGCCATCAGGAATTTCAAGAATTCAAATCAGCCCGTATGCCCGATATGTTCAAAGGTCATAAACGACCTTTCTTCGGCATTGGTTCAGAAAGGCGGAACGGCTCCTATACACTTCGAGTGCGCCATGGAACAGGTTTCCGCATCCGAAAAGCTCGGTGAAGGCGACAAGATTGCCTACATCGGACAGGGAAGGTTCGGAGTCCTGAACTATCCGAACATTAGGGACGTAAGGCATTTTTCAATCAAGAAAATCATCGAGTGGGAGGACCGTGAATCAAGAAGCGAATGGCGCGACGAGATGGCGGAACTCTATTCGCAGATAAAATAGGCGGATATGTTCTGGCTTAGGACATCGAATTTCGGGACCCGTCGATTTGTTTCGGTATCGGACTTGAAAAAACATTCGATTTGTTCTATAATATTTTCATCTTGCCGGGATGGTGGAATTGGTAGACACAAGGGACTTAAAATCCCTCGGATGGTGACATCCGTGCCAGTTCAAGTCTGGTTCCCGGCATGACGGAGGCCGTCTTTAATGGACGGTCGTTTTTTTTATCCTCACTGTCGTATGTATTGTTCTTAATGATGTATTTCGGTTAAGCTTTGCACTTGCCGTTCACATTTTTTTCTTTCCCTTACTTGCTTTGATTGGATATTTAAAGTATTTTTTATGTCATGCATTCACGAATAAAATCAGCCGCATTTTCCGTGGCCATGCTTTTCATTTTGTCTTCACCGGTAATTTTCGCTTCGTGTTCACGCGGAAAAGGTCCCGCTCATGAAAGCAGGGTGAAAATCCTTTCGTCGTTTTATCCGCTCCATGTAATGCTCTTGAACATAACAGACGGAATCGACGGAGTTTCGCTTTCCACTCTTGACGAATCGGGATGCATACACGGACGCGAACTTAAGCCCGGGGAACTTGAATCCATAATTTCCTGCGACATTTTCGTGGCAAACGGACTCGGGATGGAATCCTACATGGACAGGGTGATCGAGGTTAAGGGCGATGCCGTAATAGATGCAAGCGAAGGCTATGATTGCATAGACGGAAATCCTCACGTATGGCTGAGCGTGGACGGTGCGATGTATCAGGTCCTTGAGATAACCGCCGGTCTTTCAAGGCTGGATCCGGAACGTTCGGAAGAGTACATGAAGAATGCATCGTCATACATAAACAGGCTTTTGAAGCTTTCCGTAAAGATGCAGTCCGAACTTGAGTCCTACGCCGAAAGAAAGGTCGTTTCATTCCACGAGGCTTTTTCATATCTGTTCAGGGAATTGAATCTGGTCGAATCGGCATACGTAAGGGCTGAATCCGGCATTAGGCCAAGCGACGCTGAAATGGATGCACTTGTCGCATTGATATCGGGACTCAGGAAAAAAGGTCAGGTTCCGGTGCTTTTTTACGGACCCCAATACACCGTGGCATCGGACATCGTTTCGGAGGAAACCGGACTCAAGCTTTGGGAACTTGACGCATGCGTTTCCGGTCCCATGAAAAAGGATTCCTACGTCAAGTCGATGGAAAGGAACCTCAAGGTTTTGAAATCGGCCCTGAAGGACTGAAGATTGAGGATTTTATGAAAGGTCTTGAAGCAATTATTTTCGATTTGGACGGTACTCTCCTGGATACCATAGACGACCTGGCCGACAGCTGCAACATGGCGCTGAAAAAGAACCGTGTTCCGGAAAGAACCAGGGATGAAATACAGGCCTTCGTTGGAAACGGTCTCGGAATGCTGATTGAAAGGGCCATCCCCGACGGAAGGAAAAATCCGCTGTACGGAAAAATACTTTCCGACATGAGGGACATATATTCGCGGAACTGGCACAACAGGACCAGACCCTACGACGGAATAATGGACATGCTGAAGGAACTTTCCGAGCGTAACGTTCAGATAGGGATAGTCTCGAACAAGCCTGATGCACAGGTCAAGGAACTGGCCGGGCTTTTTTTTGACGGACTTGTTGACGTAAGGCATGCCGTGGGTGAAAAGGAGTCCGAGGGCATAAAGAGAAAGCCGGCACCCGATTCTGTACTTCACGTTCTGGACCTAATGTGCGTGGACAGGTCGAAGGCCGTTTATGCCGGGGATTCCGACGTGGACGTGATGACGGCAAGAAACGCAGGCATGGAATGCATATCGGTCTGCTGGGGATTTCGGACAAGGGATTTCCTTGTTTCTAACGGTGCAAAAATACTGGTCGAAAAGCCGGATGAAATCCTTGAACTTTGCTTGCAATTGGGAAATTAGTTATGGAAAATCAAGTTGACTGCATGGATTGCGATGTGGACAGGTTCCTTAGGGGTGATGTAGCCCGCGACCTGGATTTTTACCGTATGCGTGAATGCGTCGCATCAATGTGCGTGAGTGAAGAGGGACGGGAATTCCTTGGAAAGAGGGAGTGTTCTTCAAACATGGCCCGCATAGAGGAGTGGAAGACTCTTGGACGTGAATGGAACAGGTTCAGGCATTCGAATCATGGGCAGTGCCTTTTCGGATGGCCGCCGGTAGCAAAACTTTTTCCCCTGCTTGGAATCGAGGGTGCCGGACTTTCGCAGGATGAAATCTATGCGCTCGGAATATTCTGCGGTTCAGCTGAAAAACTCAGGAAGGGCATATCTTCTGCCGCAGATGAAATAAATGCACGTTCCCTGCTTGAACATGTTTCGCGGATTCCAGATTTGAAGGATGCCGGGGACAGGATTTTTTCCGTCATTGATTCGTCGGGAGAAATGAAGGACCTTCCTCAGCTCAGGGCCGCACGTTCAAAAATCCTTTCGCTTCAGAAAGAGATAGACTCCCTTATCCGGCGCTATACATCAGATCCCGTCCTTTCTGCCTGCCTTCAGTCGAATGTTCCCGCCTACAGACAGGACCGCGAGCTTCTTGCCGTACGAGCAGACCGCAGGGGCGACATAAAGGGAATCGTACATGAGGTGAGTTCTTCAGGTCAGACGGTTTTCATAGAGCCCGATGAAATAGTCTATGCGAACAATGCGCTGGTTCAGGCTGAGTTTGAACTTGAGTCGGAAATAAGGAAGATTTTTTCAGACCTGACGCTGGAACTTGGAGAATGGAAGGAATCGTTTTCAGCTGCCCTGGACGTAATGCTTGAACTTGATGCGGCTTATGCGGCTTCTTCATGGCAGGATTCAATCGGCGGAACCTTTGCCGAAAGCTGCATCCTGGACAGGGAGCCTCCGTCCATTGTCGGTGCAAGGCATCCTCTTCTGGGCGATAAGGCAGTTCCGATAGACATAAGGTTCATGGATGGAAAAAGGGTCCTTATAGTCACAGGACCGAATACCGGCGGTAAGACCGTAACTCTTAAGACC
Organism: uncultured Spirochaetaceae bacterium; assembly: GCA_902772605.1. Classification (GTDB taxonomy): domain Bacteria; phylum Spirochaetota; class Spirochaetia; order Treponematales; family Treponemataceae; genus Treponema_D. Next base: position 3,587 of record CACYBG010000362.1, on the reverse strand, counting down.
GTCGCGCTTTTTGCCATGCTGAATCAGGCTGGTTTTCCGATTCCTGCGTCAGAAGGTTCCAGACTTCCCGTCTTTTCGTCGATATTTGCGGACATAGGTGACGAGCAGTCCATAGATGAATCGCTCAGTACTTTCTCAAGCCACATGAAGAAAATCGCCCTGATGATGAATCATGCCGATTCCTCCTCCCTTGTGCTTCTGGATGAACTTGGAAGCGGAACGGATCCTCTGGAAGGCGGTGCAATAGCCATGGCCGCACTGGACGTACTTATCGAAAGGAAATCCTTCGTCCTTGTCACCACTCACCACGGAATACTCAAGAACTACGGATACACGAATCCGTCATGCGTAAATGCATCCGTCGAATTCAGCTCGCAGACGATGAGCCCCACTTACCGTCTTCTGATGGGGGTGCCGGGTGAATCCCATGCTTTGGACATTGCATTGCGTTCGGGACTTCCGGTCCACATAGTCGAAGGAGCCCGCTCGTACATTGCAGGGGAACAGGCCGATGTAAGCGCACTGATAAAGGGACTCAACCAAAAGCACGTGGAACTGGACATGCTTCAGAAACAGGCCAGGGATGAACTGGTCAAGTCGCAGGAAAAGGAAATCAGGCTGCACAGGAAGGAAATAGAGCTTAAGGAAAAGGAGCTGAAACTCAAGGAGATGGAGCATTCTCAGAGTTCCGCATTCCTTTCTGAGACCAGGAAAAAACTCGAAAACCTTGTACGCACGCTCAGGGAAGGCGAAATCACAAGGGAAAAGACCGTCGGGGTCAAGAATTTCATATCGGAACTTACGGAAGAGGTCGGACTTCAGGAAAACGAGATATCCGAACGCGAAAGGCTGATTGAAAGCGAAAGGGATGAACTCAGGAAAGAAGAGGCCGTGTTTGCGGAAAACGGAATGAAGATATCGAACGCAAGGGACAGGCGCAATCCTTCGAACAAAAAATCCCGCCGCAGGATGTCGAATACCGAGGCACTGCTTTATGCAAGAGCTCCGGAACCCGTTCAGGAAACTAAGGTGCCTGAAAAAAGAGAGAAAATCCGGACCGATGAAACTTCCAGCCTGATTTTTTCACCGGGGCTTGAAGTGTATGCAGGCTCGGAACGAAGGCTCGGGACCCTTGTTCAGAAAAACAGGAACGGTACATGGTCGGTTCTTTTCGGTTCGATGAAGATGAACGTAAAGGAAACCCAGCTCATTCCCGTAAAGAAACCGAACATTCCTGCCACTGCATCCATAGTCATAGAGACTGCCGGCGGTGGAGAAAAGGAGGAAAGGCCTCATTTTGAACTCAGGCTGTTGGGCATGAGACAGGATGAAGCCCTTAAGGCCCTTGAACGTCAGCTCGACCTCTGCCTGATATATGATTTCCGCTCCTTCAGCATCGTACACGGAAAGGGACAGGGAATCCTCCAGCAGTCGGTACAGGACTACCTTTCGCACTATCCGGGAGTGAAGGAATTCCATTTTGCAAATCCAGAGGACGGCGGTACCGGAAAAACCTACGTTACGCTTTTCTGACGGATTTGCCTTAAGTTTTTTACAGGGGGACTCGTGTTCAGCGACACTCATTTTCATTTCAAGACCATGGACGATTCGATTGAGGCCGGTGCGGAAACACTGAAACGCTATGCCGCCATGGATCCGTATTTTGCCATGGACATAGGAACTCATTCTGACGACCTCATGGATAGGCTCGGACATCTTGAGTCATGCATTTCCGCCATGGACAGTGATTCTGCGTCCAAGGTTGAAAAATTCTTCCGTTTCAGTGCGGGAATCTGGCCTTCCGTTCCGGAAATCGAAAGCAGACTTGAGGGAATCAGGGTGCTTGAAAAACAGATTGAAAGCTTTTCGAATGCTGGCGGAAGGTTCGGCTCTGTCGCTGCAATCGGCGAATGCGGACTTGACCATCATTGGAACCCGTCGAATCCCGATGCAAGGGACGCCGGTGATTTTTCCGATTCCGTTTACAGGGGCGAAAGGGAACTTTTCCTTATGCAGCTTGAGCTTGCCGAAAGAATGGACCTTCCCGTTGTCGTTCATTCAAGGGATGCGTTTGAAGACACGCTTTCCTGTCTGGATGAAGCCGGGTGGCACAGGGGAATCATCCACTGCTATTCCTACGGGATAAACGAAGCCCGAAAATTCCTTGACAGGGGATGGTACGTTGCGTTCGGAGGTTCGACCACGTATGCAGGGAAAAGCAGGATTGAGGAAATGCACGCACTTTTGAACTACGTTCCTGACGACAGGATACTCCTTGAAACCGATGCGCCGTATCTTTCTCCCGTTCCCTTGAGGGGAAAGCCCAATTCGCCGCTCAACATAAGCCACACCTATGCGTTCATAGCCGGACATAGGGGAGTGGAAGTCGAAATGCTCTGCGAGTGCGTGGATTCGAACGTGAGGACCCTTTTCAGGCTCGGTTGACAGCTTCCGGATCCGACGGACAATTTATTGCCCCATATTGTTGAAAAACTGTTTCATAAATGGTATTGTGTTGATTATGTATACATTTTTATTTGCATGTATCCCGGCATTCCTTTTGCTCGTGTGTTTTTCCAACGGAAAGTACAGTTGGAAGTCTTTCATTCCGCCCGTGGCAATAGGATTCCTGGTGGCTTTCGTCTTTTATATCTGTAAAAAGTTCATGATTTTCAACCGTTATGTCTGGACCGTAGATATGGTTCCTGCGGTTTTGAACGGATTCGTTTACGACGTGCTGATTCCTTTCCTTGCATGTCTTGCGGCATTCTTCCTTTTCGACCGCTCGAAGATGAGGTACAAGGCTGAAGCGGTGGGACCACTCATGCTCATGTTCTATGCATTCATGGTTCCTTTCGGCATACTTACGGGAGACGACCTTCTTACTCCGTTCATGATTTACGGAAAGCCCCTTCTTTTTGTCGGAATGGTGCTCTTCGTTTCCAGCTTTGCATCTCTTGGAGTCGGTTTTACCTTCGGTGAAAGGAAGCTGATTCCGCTGGGAGTGCTTTTCTTCCTGCTGATTGTTCCCGTGCTTTTCGTTCCGTCGCTGATTGAAGCCCTTTGGTACTATGAAGGACGCTTCGTTTTCGTCATCGTTTCGGCGGTGTTTGCAGGATTGGGGCTTCTTTTGCACCTGGCAAGGAACGTATTCGTGCATTGAGGTGCATGGATTCGTGGGTGGAAATCTGTGCATCGGACGTAAATCAGTGTGGAAATCAGCTTAAATACGCATTTTTCGGGGCTTTTTTTGAAAAAAGTCTTGAATCTTTATTGCAGATGAATGATTTTTACTGGACAAGCCGTTTGATTTTTTGCTATTATATCACCCATATCGAATGAAAATAATCGGTCGTAGATCGGTTGTTATAAATAGAGTGTTTCGCACACCAAGGAGGAGCGTTGGCAGACAATAAGGGAATGCGCGTTAATGAACAAATTCGCGTTCGTGAGGTCAGACTCATTGATGATGAAGGTAACCAGAAGGGAATTATCCCGACGATAGAAGCCCTCAAGATGGCAAGGGAGCGTGATCTCGATCTTGTTGAAGTATCGCCGAATGCAAATCCACCGGTTTGTAAAATACT
>CACYBG010000361.1 GCA_902772605.1 uncultured Spirochaetaceae bacterium | reverse complement strand
TTTATTTTTCTGTTGCCTGGATGAAGCCCTGCCAGTTTTCCGGCGGATTCTTTATGAGCATTGCGCACTTATCGACGTATTTTGATGAAACCGGGTCGCGGTCGGCTATGGACTCGAACATTTTTTTTGCCTCAACAAAATTACCCTTTTCAAAAAGTTCGTATGCCTTGAGGAACGTATCGTTGAATCCATCCAGAACGGATTTTTCCTCTGCGCTCAAAGGATTGTAAATCAGAACGGGTTCCTTCCTTCCGACGACTGCAACCTTTCCGACGTTTCTGAAATCGAATGTACATCCGTGTTCAAGTGCGGAATCCATCGTTGCCTTGGAGCACATGGTGTATGAACCGTACTGCTTGTTGATTCCTTCAAGACGTGATGCAAGGTTGACCGTGTCGCCCATCATCGTGTAGTCGAAGCGGTTTCTGGAACCGAAGTTTCCGACCGTTGCAATTCCGGTGTTCAGACCGATTCTCTGCTTGACTGGTTTGCCGGTGATTTTCATCAGTTCGTCCTGCATTTCGACCAGTTTTTTCTGGCATTCCATCGCAGCTTCGATTCCGAGTTTTGCATGGTCTTCCTCAAAGGTCGGTGCGTTCCAGAATGCAATGATTGCGTCTCCCTCATACTTGTCGATTGTTCCGCCGTGGTTCATGATTATGTCGGACATTTCGCTCAGGTAAAGGTTCAAGAACTGTGTCATCCCCTCCGGTGTCATGCTCTCGGAAATGGAAGTGAATCCCTGGATGTCAGAGAAGAAAGCCGTAATTTCACGACGCTCGCCTCCAAGATTAAGGAGGTCGGGATGTTCAATCAGGTTTTCGATGACCGTCGGACTCAGGTACTGCTTGAAAGCCGTTTTCAGGAAGCGCCTCTGTTTTCCTTCGCTCAGGTAGGTCTCAAGCATTGATGCGATGAATGAAGAAACCAATGCCAGAAGGGGAGTGAAGAAGGGCAGTATCATTCCCGGGATGAAAACGCCTATCGTTATGCCGATGTATGCAGCTATCACGACCAGGAAAAGGAAAACTTCAAGCAGGACTGATTTTGCATTCGCCTGTTTCGTAAGTCCTCCAAGGAAGAAACCGATGAGGGACGCAAGGATGATTATCAGTATTGTAAGCCAGAGCGGTGATTCCGTAAGGTATGATTCGTTAAGTATCGTATCCAGCTGACAGACATGGACTCCGACTCCGGGATAGTTCGTGCTGATTGGAGTCGTACAGATATCAAAGAGCCCCGGTGCATAAAGTCCGAAGAACACGTGGCTTCCTTCAAACTGTTCAAGCTCAAGGTATTCGTCTCCTGTCAAATCGATTTCGGTTCCGTTTGCCTCGGCCTCTTCGATTGCAAGTTCCGTGCGGATGACCTGCTCTGCGTTGTACGGTATGTAATTGTCCAGCGATTTCTGAAAGCGGATGTACATTCCTCCGTCGCTCGCAAGTGGAATCTGCTTCAGGTCGGGAAGGTCCTCTCCGACAATCAGACTTGCGATTGCAAGCCCCGGTTCCATCAGCGGAGATGTCGAATAGAATCTGTTTCGCCTTGCAGTTCCGTCCTTGTCAAGTGAGCTTGTGACGTTTCCGAGTATTGCCGCATTGTTCTTGATGTCGTCAACAGGATAAAGCGGCTCCGGATATTCAGTTTCACCGTCATCGTTTATCTCTCCTTCCTGCGAACCGTAATAGACCGTCTCGATTACGCGGCCGAAATTTTTGCATGCTTCGCCCAACGCCTTGTCGTCTTCGGGACCGTACATGGAAGGCTCCGTGTACAGCATATCGAATGCGATTGACGCTGCGTTCGCCCTGTTGAAAAAGTCTATTATCTTTGCGTAGGATTCTCGTGGCCAAGGATATGACCATCCAAGGGTTTCGCTTGCCCAGTTAAGGCTTTCCTGATCCAGAAGGACCAGAGTTATGTCTTCGGACGGTTCAAAACAGTCTGCCGTTACGGACATCCTCATGTCGTAGGATTTGTTTTCAAACCACGAAAATGGCCCGGACAGCTGTATGATTGTGGCGACCGTAAAAACCGCACACACCGTTACAATCATCTTGATTAGTTTTTTGCTGGATTTCATAATTCTCCTTTTTTTCCCTGAATTGAAGCAAAAAACAACCAGACTCCGTTTTGGAATCTGGTTGGTGATGGAATTATCGTTTGAATTTTTATCTGGAATTCATCAGTACATTATGTCGTCATAGCGGTCTTCACGATATTCCGTCGTATCGTCGAAATCCTTTTCCGCTTTCCGCACGCTGGACTTGATGTTGTAGATTCTGTTTGACGGACTTGGATGGGTCTTGAAGAATCCGCTTCCGGAAGAAGACTTTTCGAATGTCTTCATCTTTTCAAGCATGCTTATCATTGCTGAAGGCTGATATCCTGCCGCCACCATCAGCTTGATTGCCGCTTCGTCTGCATCATATTCCTGACCCTGTGAGAATCCGCTGTCCATCATTGAAGAAAGGATGTCGTCCGAAACGTCTTCCATTTCATCGTCGCTGAACAGAGCCTTGTCCAATGCATCCATCGTATCCTTGAATCGGCTTGCCTTGATTGAATTCAGGCTGTGCTTGAGCTGGATGTGTCCGATTTCATGTGCGATTACTGCTGCAAGTGCGTCTTCCGTTTCTGCACAGTTGATGAGTCCCGTCGTAACGAGTATGTGTCCGCCAGGTGTTGAATATGCATTTACTTCTTTAGAACTGTCCAGGATTATGACGTGGTATCCGTTGTAAAGGTAAGGGTCTGAGGAATTTATGACGAGAGCCTGACAGATTTTGTTGAGGTAGAGAGTCAATTCCTTGTCGTTGTATACCTTGTAGTGCGTAAGGATGTTAGCGGCAACCGTACGTCCGATGTAGTATGAATCTTCCGTGGTGATGTCTTCTGCGAGCTTTGAAACGGCATTGACGACGTTCTTCGTGCTTTCTACTATTTCACCGAGACCCGTGATATCGGCCAGAGCTTCTCCAAGTGCACATCCGCTGAAGAGTGCCATTGTGGAAGCCAAAATTATGGCGTGAAAAACATTCTTTTTCTTCATCATCATTCAGCTCCTTTCAAATGTCCTTCAGTCAGGAACTTTTTCAGTTCTGAATCTGAAACCACTATCGTTTCCATGTAATCTACGGTCTTGAAATCCAGATTTGAATGAGATGCCCTGTAGATTCCTTCGCTTTCCTCTGAAAATCCCTTTCCTGCAAGAGCAAGTTCCTTGGATGATGCAGTAACTTTTCCTCCGCTGGCAGTCTTCGTGATTTTCTTTTTTGTAAGGCTACCTTCTGCCACCCATCCGCTTTTTGACGTGTTGCTGGTGAGCTGAACGTGTACCTTTGTACCTGAGACTTCAAGAACTTTCACCTGGTCGCCGAATTCCAGCGTACCTTTGTTACCGGCGAAATTTCCTGAACCGTCCTTGAGAGTGACAGTCTTGGTAGAAACGTAAAGCGTCTGACCTTTCTTGTATTGTGCGGCAAATGCTGAGACTGTCGTCAAAAGACAAAGTATGAACAGTATCGTCTTTTTCATGTTTTCCTCCGAAAATTTTTTTTTATGTGAACCTCTAAAAATGCAGTCTTTGTAAGAATCCATCATTTTTTTCCTGATGATTTTCCAATGTTCATGAAGCGCGCTTTCCTGAATGATGTCGTGTCGTTGACCTTCATGCCCTTAAGGTTTTTCTTCACCTCCTTTATCCTTGCCTCCGGTTTCGGGTGCGTCTTGAATTCACCGACGGTATCCATCTTTTCAAGCATCGTAATCATCTCGGACGGTGAATATCCTGCGTCTGCCATCAGTTTAAGAGCCCTCTTGTCAGCCTCGAATTCGGCTTCCTTTGAATATCCGTTGACAAAATAATCTACGACCAGAGATGAGAGGTTGTTCAAGTCAACGCCCATGCTGATTTCCGATTCGTCGAATCCAGCCTTGGACAGCATTTTCTTGGTCGAATCGCTTATTTCATTGATGTAATTCATCGTCTTCTTGTAGCCCGGAAGATTTGAAACGAGGTTTCCGAGAGCATTTGCACTGCTTTCGTTGATGCGCTTGTCCTTTATGGCCTCAAGACCGTGCTGCAGCTGGATGTGTGCCATTTCGTGCGCAATGATTGCAGCCAGGGAATCTTCGCTTGTTGCACAGGAAATCATGCCCCTGGTAACGAATATATGACCTCCCGGCGTTGAAAATGCATTGATTTCATCGGTGTCCAGAATCTTCAGGTGATAGCCGTTATATGGAAGCTGTTCATCCGAATTTTCCGCAAGTACTCCGCAGATTTTGTTCAGGTATGATTCAAGCTCCGGATCCTCGTAGAACGAATAATGCTTGAGCATGACGGCCGCCGCCGAACGTCCGATGTAATACGCGTCTTCATCGGTGAATTCGAGTGTGTACGCCTGATAGACTTTTCCCAGGTCAGAGTCTCCCAGAATGTCGTCAAATCCCAGACCGTCCGTTCCTGCTTTAAGTATTCCGCCTATGTCCAGAGCCGGAGCACTCACTGCGGACAGAAACATTGCCGTTGAAAAAACTGCCGAAGCGATTATGCCAGTTGATTTTTTCATTTTCCTGCCCCCTTGAGGTGTCCCTCCTTTATGAACGACTGGATTTCAGAATCTGAAACGGAAACCGATTCCACTGCATCGACCTTTGAATAGTCTATGTCTTCATCCGCCGCCTGCATGACTTTTTCGGACTCTTCGGTAAATCCCTTTCCTGCCAATGCAAGTTCGCTGGAATTTGCCGAAACCTTTCCGCCCGATGATGTCTTTACGATTTTCTTTTTCGTAACGCTGTTGGAAGGAATCCATCCCGATTTTTTTGAACCGCCAGTCTGCTGGACCTGTATGTTTTTACCGGATACTGAAACGACTTTCAGTTCGTCGCCGTAGCTCAAGTCCAAGACCTTTTTTGCTCCCGCTCCGTCGGTGCTTTTAAGCGTGACCGTTTTTACGGAAACATATACCTTGTCGCCTTTTTTGAAGGAGGCTGCGAAAACTGAAACGCTCATAAGCATACATAAAAATAGAAGAATCTTTCTTTTCATGCAAAACTCCTTTTTTTCTATTATAAAGTAACCTCTTAAAACTTCCGTCGGTTTTGAAGCTGTATCGCAGTTTAAAATCATCGTGCGGAGTTTTTGGAGATTTTCTGCATTATATCACTTTCTACAAAACATTTTAATTGCTTTTTAGGTAACATGCAAATATAATTTTAAATATAAATTTTCTGTTGATTTTTAAGTTTGTTTAAATAAAGAGTCTAATTTAAATGCCGAAGTCCATTGAATGAAAATCTTCTAGGTTGAATGTTGGTTGAGGAAACGCTGTAATGGGAGGTGGGGTTCGTGACAAGCAGCCATTTGTGCGGTGGGGAGCGATTTTACAATTGTTTTGGAGTTTTGCTGTTTTTCCCGCAGGGAAAATGGAAGCCTTTGCGACCAAAGCGAAACTCCTTAGCAAGCGACAGCTTGCGACATTCCTCGTTAATAAGATTCGCACTTGCCTTTCAGATTCTTCAATCCTCCTTTTCCAATCCTTCGATAAGCGACTCGAAATTTT
>CACYBG010000360.1 GCA_902772605.1 uncultured Spirochaetaceae bacterium | reverse complement strand
CTACGCTCACCGACCACTCCCTGGCTGCTACGCTCACCGACAGATTCACGGTTGCTGAGCGTAGTCGAAGCACCGTGTTCACCATCATCGCCCTCTGAACCACAAAGTAAGGTCTGGAAAATCGTAAAGTAAATGCTTGCACCCATGGGAACTTTTCCACCGTTCCTGCGGATTTCTTTTGGAGTAATTCGCGCAAGTGCATTCTGGTCAAAAGCTCCAAAAGCATTGTAGGCTTGGTCTGCAAGAATGTTTCTGTCTGCCAAAAACAAAATTCGAGGAAGCTTTCCGTTCTGCAGATTGTTCCATCTGGTCTGCATAAGCTTCCAGCAAATCTGGAATGCAATGTATGTCTTTCCTGTTCCGGTTGCAAGAGTCAAAAGAATACGGTCAATCTTTTTACTGACAGCTTCAAGAACCGCATTAACTGCATTTTCCTGATAGTAACGCGGGCTTTTTCCGCCGTCACGATTGAACGGTTCAAGATTGAATTTATCGCGCCATTCATTTTTATCAGGGAAAGTCATCTCCCAGAGTTCATCGGGAGTCGGAAACCTGTCTACAAAACCTTCCGTAAAATCACCGGGCTTTGCATCCATGTCGATTGCCCAGATTTTGTCACCGTTCGTAGAATAAGTCCAGCGGATGTTCATTGCAGAAGCATAACGCTTGGCCTGCTCCACACCGGCGCTAACGTCAAGCTCATCTTTCTTGGCTTCAACGATTCCAATCTTTACGCCTTTGTAAGTAAGAAGGTAATCTATTTTATCAGGATTTCTTTTTGCCTTTGTAACGATACGACCTGGCGACACAATGTAAGCACGCTGTTCGGTAAAAATGTCACTTCCTTCAACAACGCCCCATCCAGCAGCATGGAGAGCAGGATCAATTTTCTTAAGTCTTGTGTCGCTTTCGTTCATAATGATTCTCCAAAAGAAAGTCCAGTTAACTTTTCGATTTTTTCCTTTGACCAGAAGTTGTTTTCCCATTCAAAGTATTCTGTTTTGCGTTTCTTAAAAATTCTGAATGGTTCCTTGGTATTATCATAAAGGTGAAAAACATCACAAACTTGGATAAGTTCAGGAATTAGCTCCAAACAGCGATTGTATCGAGTGCGGATTTTATCTTCTGGAACATCGTGGCCGCCTTTTGATTTTCTGATTTTAACTCGCAAAACATTGATATCAGAACTTGAAGTAATAACGTAAATGCATCTTATAAAATACCCATTCTGTTTAGCCTTAATGAGTAAATCAAGATTTCGTCTCGTAGAAAGGACTGTTTCAAATGTAAAGTCTTTATGTTCATTAAGATATTTGTTTCTTAATTCTTCTGCTTTTTGGGCAGCTTCCAAATCATTGCAAAGAGTCGCTTTCTTTATTTCGTCTGCGTTTATATATGGAGGAATAACTTTTGCATATTTTGTTACTGTAGATTTGCCTGAACCATTCGGACCTGCAAACACAATAATTTCAGGCTTTTTAATTGACTCTGGCATACTCACGACTTCCATCTGCATATTCTATATATGGACGATTTGTTTCTTCATCCCATTTTTGAATAGGGTCGCCTTTTATTTTTGAGGTCTCGTTTTCAATTCTTATAGCTTCAACAAAACGACGGGAAAGCTCTTCATCACTTACACCGCAAGTTGAATCAAGTTCATTTTCTTCATTCATATAACAAACCTCCATTTATTAAAGTTAATTATACCACCAAACTTCAAATTTGGGTAGTTGCCAAAAAATTTTTCTAGTTTTTTCCCTAATTCCCCTTGTTGTTTTACAATTCTCCTTCGAAGGCTTTTTGTAAGTAAGCTTGTTTTAATTCGTCGCAGCTGGCAATTTGTTTTGTGTAGATTTCCTGCAGCTGGCGGACTTTTTCGCTGAGGATGTCGAGTTCTTTTACGATTCGTTTTTGTTCGGAGAGCGGGGGAAGAGGGATTTCAATGTTGTTTAATGAAGCTTGGTTAAACTTTGGTTGTGCCATTCCTGTAACATAAGGAGAAATATCCAGATTTGAAAAAAATAACTCAACAAATTTCATTGTTATTTCATCCTTAAAACTAAGAATATGTGCATGATTATTAACCCAGAACTTTCCTTCTGCAATAAAAGCAATTGGATAGGTTCTTGCTAATAGATTAGCACCATCCTCTGAAACAAGGAGAAACTTTCCATCAAAGATATAATCTTCTACATAATCAACAATTCCTGATGCACCATAATATGGATATTGCCCTGTTTTCCTGACATTTTTAGTAATCGGAATTCTTTTAGAATCTAAATTTTCAGAGATTTCAGAAACCTTTTTCTTTTCCCAAGTGGTATTGCTGAAAGCTTTTGCCAACTTGGACTGGAACAAATCTTTTACGTTCTGCAGGTTGGTTTGGGCGTTTGTTTTTATTGTTTCCAGCTGTGCAAATTTTTCATCCAGGATTTTGACTATGCGTTTTTGTTCTTCGAGGGGTGGGTAACTAACGTTTATACTTGATACAATTT
>CACYBG010000359.1 GCA_902772605.1 uncultured Spirochaetaceae bacterium | reverse complement strand
TATTTTCAAGTCTGGCGACTACACGCTCGATTATCCAGTCGGGAGTGCTTGCTCCGGCTGTCAGTGCAATTTTTTCAAGTCTAAAAAAAGCGTCGGGAATTTCATCGGGGTCTTCAATCAGTGCGGCCTTGGAAAACAACCCGGATGCGGATTCAAAGAGACGTCTGGTGTTCGCCGAGTTTTTTCCGCCTACGACGATTATTCCATCTGCACGACCCTCAAGTTCCTTCAGGGACTGCTGTCTTTCCCTGGTCGCAGGGCATATCGTATCGAATATCTTGATTTCGGGATTTTTACGGAGGAGGATTTCCTTTATGCTTTCGTATTTATCCAGGCTGAATGTCGTTTGTGCCAGAAGCATGACTTTTTCTGGAATTTCCATCGATTCTGCTTCTTCGACCGATTGAACGACCGTAAAGTCCGCACCCGAATTCGAGTCGAAATATCCTGCAATTCCCGTAACTTCACCGTGGTTCCTGTCACCGGCAACGATTACGCCGTATCCCCGGGAGCTCCAATCCCTGACGAGTTTCTGGCTTTTACGTACGCGCGGACATGTTGCATCGATGACGACCGCACCCCGTTTTTTCAGCTCATCCACGATTTCAAGTCCGGCTCCATGCGCCCGAATGACCACTGGACTTCCGTTTTTCACGTCCGAAATGTTTTCAGCGTCCAGTACATCAACACCCTTTTCCCTGAGGGAATCCATTACGGCGGGATTATGAATCAACGGACCGAGCGTAAACATTGGGCAACCGCAGTCCCTGTATTCGACGGAAACCTTTTCAGCCATTTCCACGGCTCGTCTGACACCCATGCAGAATCCCATGACCGATGCGCGGATAATTTCCATAAATCCTCCAGACCCCGGTTCAAGCGCAACAATCGCCATTCTTCCGCTCAAAAACGGACTGACCCGGTAAAAAAAATCCATCCCGCCACAGACGAGATGGATTGAAAAAATTACTTCAGTTTTTGCTGTCCTGCATGATTACAGGGCGGCAACCGGCTCTGCCTTCGCAACTTTCTTTTCCTTCTTCTGACCAGGAACCCAATTGCGGCGTGTAAGTGAAATGAAGCCGGAACTGATGAACATGGATGAATAACAACCGGAGATAAGACCGATTGTAAGGACGATTGCGAACACCCTGATTGAACCTGTCGTGAACACCCACAGTGAAATGGATGCGAACAGTGTCGTCACGGTCGTGATGATAGAGCGGCTCAACGTATCGTTAAGTGACTTGTTCAGGATATCCCTGAAACTCTTTGTCTCAAGATTCTTGATGTTGTATCTCAGGCGGTCCAGGATAACGACGGTTGCGTTGATTGAGTAACCGAATATCGTAAGGATTGCAGCCAGAGTCGTCGTTGAGAATTCCAACTGGAACCAGGTGATGAACGTAAACATGATGAGACAGTCGTGCACGAGAGCGACGATTGCACCCAGAGCGAAGTCCCATGAAAAGCGGATCGTAGCATAAAGCCAAATCAGGAATATGGTCAGAACTGCAAGCAGTATTGAGCGAGACATCAATGATGATGACCACTGTGAACCGACGAAATCCTGCTTTACGACAGGAACATTATCCTTGCCGAATTTTGCCTGAAGAGCGGAAATGATTTTTTCCTGAAGCGCCTGGCTTGAAGTTTCGTCATCCTTGCTTACCTTTGCCCTGATCTGGAAACCGCGGTCAACTTCCGTTCCGATTTCCTTCACTGAAACGTCCAGTGCAGAAACGGCATCGCGGATATCATCGACGGAAACGGCATCTCCAGACGGAACGTAAAGCTTGTACGGCCTGTCTGAAAGGCGTGCAGTAACCATTGAGTTTACAAAGATTCCGTATGAATCGGCACCTGAAGAACCCACGACCTTTGCAGAAACTCCAGGTACTCCGTTCAATGCGTTTACCATGTCTGCAACCGTCGGATTCTGACCGAAAGTGAAAGTCTTCGTTTCATTTTCAGCACCCGCACCCGTAATGACCAGGCTCAGGCTTGAACTGTCCAATTCAACGTTGACTGTAGACGTACCGGTGTATGTGAGCTCGGCAGCTGCAGGAGCAATCCTGATTTCCTCAACGAGACCAGGAACGAAATCAATGCTGAAATTTATCTTGCGGACAAAAATTCCCACGATACCTGCGATAATCACCAAAGTAGAGAAAATTGCACAAGGGAGGAATGCCTTATTGAATTTAAACTGTCTTTTCATTATTTTACCCCCCAACCGATGCTGATTCCCTTGTGTTTGACCGTTTCAGTTCCAAAGTCAAACATAAGGCGAGATACTACCAATGCCGTAAATACCGTTGATACGACACCGATTGCCAAACTGTATGCAAATCCCTGGATTGAACCCGAACCGAGCTGAGACATGAATGCAGCGGCAATGAACGTAGTGATGTTGGAGTCGAGGATTGCCCAGAGAGCGTTTCCGAATCCAGAAGAAATTGAAGAAGCCCTGTCTTTTCCGAGTTTCCTCTCTTCCTTGATGCGTTCGAATATGATTACGTTTGCATCAACCGCCATACCGATCGTAAGGATCATACCTGCGATTGAAGGCAATGTAACCGTAAGGTTCAATGCAGAAAGGATGCTGAACATGATGTAAAGGTTCAAGACCTGTGCGACGCAAGCATTGACACCCGCACCGTGATACCACAGGAGCATGAAAATCATGATTGCAGCCAGACCGATGATGATGGCCATAAGTCCCTGCTTGATTGCCTGTTCACCGAGTGAAGCACCGATGACCTGCTGATTTTCAACCGTCAAAGGTACGTCGAGCCATGCAGTCTGAAGGACCTTCTGAAGGTTCTGAGCTTCCTGCTGTCCGAATCCGGTGATTGCAACTGAACCGCCCGTAATGGCACTTCTGATGGTTGCATTTGACTTTATGCGGTCGTCGCTTACGATTGCAAGATTCTTTCCTACGTTTGCAGATGTAAATTCGGCAAAAATCTGTGCACCCTCACCGTCGAGCTTAAAGCTGACCTGAGGTTTTCCCGTTATTTCTTCCGTTCCGACTTCAGCAGACTTGATGTGCTTTCCATCCAAAACGGATTCCTTCTTTACTACGAGATAGCCCTTCTTCTGATCGAGTCCGTAATCATCGGTCTCATAATATCCAAGGACCTCGCAATCTTCAGGAATGATGGAAGGATCTATGAGTTTTCCCTGACTGTCGAAAGTCGTAGACTTGTTTGCATTGTAATATGTATCGAATGCTCCGGATGCTTCCGTATCGACCAGACGGAAATTCAAGATTCCGCGTCCCATGATGATTGAGTTGATCTGGTCTGCCTCTGCGCTTCCAGGGATTTCGATGTAAATGCGGTCTTCACCCTGCTGACGGATGGTCGGAGAACTGAGTCCGAATCTGTCGATGCGGTTCGTAAGGGTTTCGATGGCCTGTTCCATTGCATTTGCACGGAGAGTGTCTTCGGCAACGGTAGCTTCCGCACCCTGGGCTGCAACGACAGAATCCAAATCGGCCTTTACGATGACGTTCATACCGCCGCTCAAGTCCAATCCACGC
>CACYBG010000358.1 GCA_902772605.1 uncultured Spirochaetaceae bacterium | reverse complement strand
TCCGCCCAAATCGATTATGGCGCAATTGATTTTTTCTTCCGACAAAATTTTTGCAACTTCATCGGCGGCGTAACCTTTTGCAATTCCGCCCAAATCAAGCGACATCCCTTTTTGTTTGAGGAAAACTTTTTTTTGATTTCCGTCCCCGGTGATTTCGATTTTCGTATAATCGACAAGTGAAAGAGCTTCATCGATTTCTGACTGAGACGGAACTTTTGCATGGTCCGTGTTGATTCCCCACAGCTTTACGAGAGGCCCGATGCTTGGATCAAAAATGCCGTAGGTTTTTTCCGCATAAAAAATTGCACGCTCTAGAACGAATGCAACGTCATCATGTACGGAAACAGCTTTTTCACCGGACGCGTCGTTCACCAGACTCAAGTCTGATGTCGGAATGTTTACGTTGAATCTGGAATCGATTTCTTCAAGCCGATTGAAAATTTTTTCGTAAAGCTCTTTGCTTCCCTGGTCGAATGCGTTTATCGAGCAGACTGTTCCAAGCAGATCGGTTTTGCGAGCTTCGACGGATTTTTTTGTGCATCCAAAAAATAAAATCAGCGGACAGATGAAAATCACAAACTCCGCCGCACGAATAAAAAGTCTTTTCATATCCAAAAGTGCCAGAAATCGTAATCAGTGGGCATAAAAAAAAGACATCCGGCAAAAACCAGATGTCTTTACGGGAGTTACGGGGCTCGAACCCGTGATCTCCGGCGTGACAGGCCAGCGCGATAACCAGCTTCGCTAAACCCCCATAAGATGTTACTACTATATCAGTTTGATTGAACCGTGTCAATATCTGAGTGAAAAAATCAGCATAAAAATAAGGGTAATGCATCGGCCCACCCATATTCTGCCGATGCATTCCTACTCAGCTCTTCCCTAGTTGTTTTCCTTCAGAATCATGTCGACGACGATTGCCGTAGAAATGATGGCAATCCTCTTGTTCCTGTCTTCAAGGCTTCCGTTGATGTTGACTACGTACTTGTCGCTGTCGGTGAATATTTCTTTCAATGCTCCGTTCCACTGCTTTGAAACGGTTCCGATTTCAGTTCCCTCCGGTGTGGTGATGTGGAAATCCCATGCCTTCCAGTCTCCCTGAATGGTTGCAATCAGCTGGCCCTGGGTATCCACGATTTCAAACTTTGGCTTGAGCATCG
Source organism: uncultured Spirochaetaceae bacterium (assembly GCA_902772605.1). GTDB lineage: Bacteria > Spirochaetota > Spirochaetia > Treponematales > Treponemataceae > Treponema_D. The sequence continues at coordinate 1,809 of CACYBG010000358.1, read as the reverse complement.
TAAATTTCTGGTTGATTTTTGCGATTTCTTCGCCGTTTGCATTTTTAATTGAGGTCTTTGAAAGCAGAAGTGTAACTCCGCGTGAAATGGTTGCAAGAACCTTTTTTTCATTGTCGAGGATGTTCAGTTCAAAAGGCATTACCTTCTTTGATACGATGAAAGACAATGCTTTTTTTGCAGTTGACATGTTTTCCTGGACAAAACCGATTTCTGCACCGCTTTCATCGAGAACCTGATACTGGTTTGCGATGACGGTGAACTTCTGGTTTACGACCAATGTGTTTTTTTCAAATAAATCAGACATTTTTTTCTCCTGAAAGTATGTTGCATAAATTATCCGTCACTATTTTTGATTTGTCCACTCCCTGAACGGGTAGTTTTAAAAAAAAATCGATTTTTTTTGGACGATTGGAGTTTCCTTAATGTAGAAGTTTTCAAAGAATAAGCGTGCCTCATTTTAATTAAGTTGTAAATGGCAAGTGCAATAAATATTGTATGGAAGCGTTTCCTCATTAAGATTTACGTTTACTAAATTTCATTAAGATTTGCACTTGCCATTCACATGGATTTTTTTTTCTTGACAAATTTCGGTAGTGGACGTAAACTAAAAGGTATGGATTTACGAACAGTATTAACACCTGAGACGGTCGATCTCCATTTGAAGGGATCAACAAAAGAAGAGATTATTGAGGAACTCCTTGATGTTTTGGTCAAGGCTGGAAAAGTAACTGATAAAGAAGCTGCCAAGGAATGTGTTCTTGACAGGGAACGCAAGATGTCAACCGGCATGAAGCATGGAATTGCAATTCCGCACGGAAAGACAGATACGGTTACTGATTTGGTTGCATGCATCGGTATTTCCGACAAGGCTGTTGATTTTGACAGCTTGGATCAGGAGCCTTGCCGCATTTTCATCATGACCCTTTCACCGGTCAATAAGACGGGACCTCACCTCCAGTTCCTTGCTGAAGTAAGTCTCCTGTTCAAATCAGCCGAAAAGCGTGCTCAGATTTTGAACACCGCCGATAAGGCCGAAGTAATAAGAATTTTGACATGTTGATTTTCTGGGACAGTTTCAATTCAATTGATTGAAGAAAAACTGTTTTAAGGAATTTTGTTTTAAAAAATCGCGATTCAGAAACTAAGGGACTTTTGTTTCGTGTTTCTGACTGTTGATTTTTTAAGATTTTTTAACGCCGTGTTTGGATTTTAATAAGTTAATTGAAGAATGCGGCTGGGTGTTATAGTGTGCCGTCTCTTCATATGATGATGGCCTTTGTTTATTCATGCTGCCTGAAAGCCTCTGTGGATTTTAATCCGTGGGGGCTTTTTCCGTCTCTATCCATAAATGCAAAAATAATCTATAATCTCCGGTATGAAATTGGAAGCTCAGTTCAAGTCTGCTGATAACAGACTTTATTTTTTAGACGGACGGGAACTTGCCGTTGATTCGTCGGTAAAAGATGTGAATCACGAGAAGGGCGGACTTGTTTTTATCGATATGCCTTGGGAAAAGGTCGGTCTGGATGAGGACAGCTACAACGAGGAATTCCTTGCCTCCATGCGCGACATGCTCAAGAAGATGGAAGGGGAATCAAGCTATGCAGTAATCGTTCCTGTGGCTGAAAAAATCCCTGAGACCGATGCCCAGAAGGAAGCTTTCATTGCATCCATGAAACACAGCGCGCGCCGAATCAAGGACGCAAAATCCGTGGTTGGATATGCAATTCCTGATTACATCGATTCAAACGCCTTCATTGACGCATTCAAGGCAAAGCATGGACATTACATTTATTTCAGCAGCAATGA
>CACYBG010000357.1 GCA_902772605.1 uncultured Spirochaetaceae bacterium | reverse complement strand
TTATTATTGCATGCCTATGTGCGACAAAAATGAAATTGAATCAAATTTTTACAATTGATGATAATCCATTCCGAACGAACATTCAACGCATTAAGCCTATTTTAACAGAAAACGGTTCAATCTAAAAACCTTGGTCTCAAGAATTCGACGAATTCTGCCGATAATCAATAACGGTAGCCCTTTGGAACTTACGTTTTAAAGGCGTTTCAGAAGTTGCACATGAACGGCTTAGCCTTATGGGTGACTTGAACATGAAAAATGCGCAGTCTTACGGCATTGCACCGCTGATTAACGCTTTCCGCATCAATCAGTGATCTCCGGATGACTTAAGGCTCGACGGCATTCTGAAAATCTGCACGTTGCTTTTTTTTCAGGGATGCCCTGTAGTGGAAGTAGCTATGAACAAGAAGGATTTTTACAGTCTATTGAAGGCGGTTCCAAAGGCAGAATTGCATCTCCATGGAGAGGCCGTCATAAGTAACGACAGCATCAGGAAACTCTATAAAAGGAAATTCGGTACGGACATGCCGGATGAAGAGCTGGATTCCCTGTGGAAATATTCAGACCTTCCCGGATTCCTGGACTCCTTCATCAAGATACAGAACTTTTTCGTAAATCCCGACGACAGCGAATGCTATTTCTCTGATTTCGGAAAATACATAAGCGAAAACAACATAGTATATGTAGAGACTTTCTTTTCTCCCACTTCCCTCATGAAAAACGGTTTCGACTTCCACGACCTGACTCAGAGGATGTCCGCAGCAATTAAGCGTGCAAAGGAAAAGTACGGCGCAACCGTAAGGATAATAGTTGACGTAAGCCGCACGTTCGGACTTGAAAACGCACAGCACAATCTGGATCTGGTCCTGAAGGAAAACAATCCCGACATCATCGGAATCGGTCTCGGAGGAGATGAGGCAAAGGGTCCTGCAAGGGATTACGCACCGGTATTCCAGAGGGCAAAGGAAGCAGGCCTTCACAGGGTCGCACATGCAGGAGAAACCGTTGACAGCTGGTCCATGAAGGATTGCATCAATCTGCTTGAGGTTGAACGCATCGGACACGGAATTTCTGCGGCCTACGACGAACCGTTCATGAAGGAGCTTTCCGAATCAAGGTTTCCGCTTGAAGTCAGCCCTACCAGCAACATATTCACGAAGCATTACGTTTCGAAAATCAAGGACCATCCGTTCAAGAAGCTCTACAAGGCGGGATGCAACGTAACGCTCAACACGGACGACCCGACATTCTTCAAGGTCAGCCTCATAGACGAATACTGGAATGCATACAGCAAGATGGATCTGAAGCTCAAGGACATAAAGCGCATAGTGATGAACGGATTCAACGCCGCATTCATATCCGACGAAGAGAAGAAGTCATACTGCGACAGGGTGAATGAAGTCTGGAACAAATGGTTCGAAGACCATCCCAAGGAACCTGCAGAAGAAAACTAGGGAACCGCCGATTAATACGGAAGCATCGGTCGGCGTTTCCTCGCACTGGCAAAATCATTTAAAAAACTAACTTTTCCTAACCGCCTAACCAACCGATAAGTTGGATTTTTCTTTTCACAGGCAAAAACTGGTAAGATGTTACCGTTTTCATCCCCCAAAATGTCTGGATTCACCCCAGACCTGGTAAGATTTTTTGGCATGGAAATTGCTAATGGACCTGCAGGGGGAAATCATGAAAAATTTAGAAAAGTTAGCGGATATGGTCGTAAAGGGAAAGGTTTCGGTGGATAGGGCCGCCCTTCAGATCATGGAAACGGTTTACAGGAACAAGAACTGGTTCGGCCTTAAAAAGCTCCACGGGGACAGGCTGCACGACTTCATGCTGTTCTATTACGAAAGGTCCAAGCAGGTATTCAGGGTTTACGATCCGACTCAGGGTCCGTTTACGTCTTACCTTTACGTGAACATAAACAACGCCCTGATGGCATGGCTGAAGATTCAGCAGAAAAGCCAGTACGAGGAAAAGAGCCTGGAAATGCTTCAGGACATGACCTACGAGGAATCCGTATGTTCCTATCAGGAAATGGAGGAATCTGCAGTAATGGAAATAAGCGGTTCCGAGATTCCGGCAGTAACGAAACTCCTTTCAGGTCCGGGGAAACAGGATGCAAGCTACTCCTACTCCCGCGGAAGGAAACTTAGGACTGAAAGTTTAGAAGACTCCAGGGATGAAAAGCTCAGGAAGGAAGCCTGCCTGATACTTGCACTTAAAAGCTGTAAGGCCATAGGCCGGAAGATGATTGAAAAATCGGCGGCTGCATGCGGAAAAAGCGTCCAGGAAGTGGAAAGGCTCGTAGAAGAGGCGAAGGAAAGCATGGACTCCAAGAACGACAGGATAACGACGCTTGAAAAGTCTCGCGACAACTTTTTCTTCTATAAAAGAAAGTACCTTGCCGAAATGGAAGGCTCCGACAGGGATTCCGATGCAGAAAGGATGCTCATCGAAAAAATAGACAGGGCCGATGAAGCCTGGAAGAACAAGAACAGGCAGCTCAAGTCCGAAAGCCTCAGGGTACCGTCAAACGTCACCGTCGGAAAACTTCTGGGCATGTCCGACCGACACGTGAGGTATGTAATCAAGCTTGCCGCAAAGAATATGGACAACATCTCTCTAAAAAGTTATTATGGAAAGCATGAAAATTTATTTGGCAAGCGGAAACCTGAACAAGAAGAGGGAAATGGCTGAGCTGTTTCCCGAACATACGATAGTCATCCCCAGGGATGAAGGGATAGATTTCGACCCGGACGAAACCGGCGGCAGTTTTTACGAAAACAGCATAATCAAGGCAAAGGCCCTTTATGATGTCGTCGGATGTCCGGTGCTTGCAGATGATTCCGGAATTTGCGTAGATGCACTGGACGGAGCTCCGGGAATCTATTCCTCAAGATATGCAGGCCCGCAGTTCATGCAGGGTAAACCGGACGGATCAAAGATTCCACAGTCGGAACAGAACGAATTCCTGATTTCGCAGCTCAACGAGGCAATCGCATCCGGAAAGGACTTCAAGCCCGATTCAAAGAGCGGACTTTTTCCAAACGGTCCAAGGAGTGCAAGGTACATCTGTGCAATGGTCCTTTACATGGGGCCCGGACGCATATACGTAAGCCAGGAAACCATGGAAGGCACGATAATAGAAAATGCGGCGGATCAGAGGGGTGAAAACGGATTCGGATACGATCCGCTCTTCTATCTGCCTCAGTACGGCAAGACTTCCGCAGAGATAAGTCCGGAAGAAAAGAACGCAATAAGCCACAGGGGAAAGGCCGCAAAAATAATGAAGACCATCGTTTCCCAGCTTTGCCTTTAGTTCGCTTCGGATCGGTTTTATGGAGAAGGCTATGAAAACCAAGACTGTAAAAAAGAACGGCCACGTCTGGCATTTCGTACAGAACAGCGGACTGATGCAGCTTCAGATTCAGTCCATAGACGACATACTTGAACTGGATAAACTGGACCCTAAGCTTTGGGTGGCCCTGTCATGTCCGGTAAGCGGACTCGAATTCAGCGAAGACACCCTTTCAGCCCTGGATCTTGACGGAGACGGGCGCGTAAGGGTCCCTGAAATCCTTGATGCATGCAGGTTCATAAGGAAACATTTCAAGAAACCAGAAATCATAATGGAAAGCGGAGACACGCTGCCTTTAGACGCACTGTCCGACGAACCGTTTGCATGCGGACATTCGCCTTCCGAATCTGCAGAATCCATACTCAGAATACTGGGAAAAGAGGAATCCGGGGAACTCACGCTCGAAGACGTTTCAACGAACGAAAAGCTCTTCTCCCCTTCCGTGTACAACGGTGACGGAATCCTTCCACCGCAGGCATTGAAGGACGAAAACGCCTCAAGGACTGCAGAGGAAATAATTTCTGCCACGGGCGGTGCAGACGACATTTCCGGTTCAAAGGGAATAAGCAGAAAACAGTTTACGAATTTCTTCAGCGACCTCAGGTCAATACAGGAATGGAGGAATCTGGCTCAGAAAGACGCTCCCGGAATCTTCTTCATGGGGCTTGCCACCGATTCGGCTGCGGCTTCCTACATGGCGGTCAAGGACAAGATAGACGACTTTTTCCTGAGGTGCAGCGTAAATTCATACTCAAGGGAACTTTCATCAAACCTTCACGCAAAGGAGCTTTCCTCATTGGATGACGGACTTTCCCGAGAAAGGCTCGAAAAGCTTCCCCTGGCGGAAATCAATTCGGAAAGGGTTCTTCCCCTCACCGACTCCATAAACCCGGCATGGGCGGAAAGAATCGAAAGTTTCCGGGCAAATGCCGTTGCAAACGTATTCGATGCGCAGAAAACCGAACTGACGGAGGCCGATTGGAAGAAAATCTGCACGGACTTCGCTCCATACATGGCTTGGTACGGTGCAAAGCCGGAAAACTCAGCTTCAGGACTTTCGATGGACCGCGTGGCGGAAATACTTGCATCCGATGCAGAACAGATAATAGGCCACGCACTTGATGAAGAGGAAAGGCATCCTCCGATTGCCCTTGCAACGCTGGACCTCAAGAAGATGCTGCTCATACGAAGGGATTTCCTCAGGCTGCTCAAGAACTTCGTTTCGTTCGAGGAATTCTACGCCCCGGAAACGCCGGCCGTATTCCAGTGCGGAACGCTTTACATCGACGGACATTCGTGCGAACTGTGCTTCAAGGTCACCGATGCGGCAAAGCTTGCAAACATGTCTCCGCTTTCACAGTGCTACCTGCTGTTCTGCGACTGTACGAAAAAATCGACCGGCGAAAAGATGTCCATAGCCGCCATGATTTCAGCCGGGAAAAGCGAAAACCTGATGGTCGGAAGGAACGGCCTTTTCTACGACAGGAACGGAGGCGACTGGGATGCGACAATCACCAAAATCATGGAGAACCCAATCAGCATAAGGCAGGCGTTCTGGAGTCCATACAAAAAGCTCGTAAAGCTGATTCAGGAAAAGGTCTCCAAGATGGCTTCAAGCGCAGAATCAAAGGTTACCGAAAAGATGTCCGTTGCAGTGGAAAATCCTGAACAGGCTGCAGCAAATGCGGCTGCGGGTGCAAAGAAAATCGACATAGGAACCATTGCGGCACTTTCCGTTGCATTTACGGGAATCGCAACCGTAATCGGCGGGCTCATGGAGGCGTTCTTCGGATTGGGAAAATGGATTCCGCTCGGCATTGCAGGCATAATACTGCTGATTTCGCTTCCGTCGGTCATAATAGCATGGTCCAAGCTCAGGCAGAGGAACATAGCACCCATACTGGATTCGCTTGGATGGGCAATCAACGGAAACGTGAAGATAAACATAAAGCTCGGCTCGACCATGACCAATACGGCTGTCAGACCGAAGAATTCAAGCCTTACGAAAAAGGACCCCTTTGCAGACAAGAAATTCCCATGGCGCAGGGTAATTGCACTGGTCATACTGATTTCACTGGTCGTATGGCTTGCGGTTTCAATCGTAAAGAACAAGGACGGAATTTCTGGCGTGTGGGAGGACATAAAATCCTTCTTCGTCAAGTTCAGCGCAAAGGCAGCGGAAACGCCAAAGGTTCCGGTACAGTAAATCATTAAGGGCCGTCCGGAACTTCGGTTTTTAAGGATGCCCGCATGACATAAACAAAGTATTCCACCTCCATGAAACGGGGGTGAGTCAAAGCCTGTGGAAAAAAGGAATTGGACGTGGTTCACTCCGATTTTCCGGGCTTTTCGGGAGTTTAAAAATGGAAATCATAAGGACACTTATTGTCGGCCTGGTCATGGGCATTGAAAACGTAATACCAGGCGTATCCGGCGGAACAATGGCCGCAGTATTCAACATCTACGATCAGTTCGTAAATGCATTCACATTGAACATAAAGAAAATCTGGCAGAACAGGAAATTCGTATTTCCGCTGGTTTTCGGAATGCTGATGGGCGTATTGATTTTCGCAAACATGGTCTCCATACTCTACGAAAAATTCTACGTGCAGACGAGCTACTTCTTCACCGGACTGATTCTAGGAAGCCTTCCGTGCCTCTTCAACTACATGATTGAGAAAAAGGACGGAAAGAAATTCTCCGCCGGAAAAATCTGCGCGCTTATCGTCTGCGTTGCCGTAGCTTTTACGCTGCTGATTTTCATCGGAAGGCTCGAGGGAACGATGACGGCATCAGACATGGCATCAACGCTTCCCGAACAGACGCTGGGACTTACGCTCAAGCTTTTCATAGCCGGAGTCCTCGGTGCAGTTGCAATGATAATTCCGGGCGTATCGGGTTCACTGGTCAACCTGATGATGGGAGTATATCCGGTCATAATGAAGAGCATCCCGTCGCTTTTCGTTCCGAACCTTTTCCTCAAATCACTTTTCCTTCTCCTTCCGAACGGAATCGGACTTCTCATAGGACTCGTATCAGCGGCAAAGCTCATAGGATTCATACTCAAAAGGCTTCCGAACCATTCATATGCCTTCATATTCGGACTCATTTGTGCTTCGGCCGTCAACATCTTCCCGGGATTCACGTGCCTCGACAGTCCGGGAAAGGCAATCGGAAGCATAATCTCCCTCATAGTCGGAGCCGTGCTTACGTTCTTCTGCTCAAAGCTTGCAAAGAAGGAAGAGGAAAAGGATTCGTCCGAAGCAAAAAAGGCTGAGACGGAAGCAGTTCAGGAAAACGCTTCGGAAACCCCTGCTGAAAGCAAAGAATGAGGATGAATCGGTAGGGGCAGAAAAATCGGATGCCGAACCTGAAAAACGGAACACCGGCATCCAATACAGAGCCTTTCAAAGCTGTCTCCCATACCCCGGAAAACACCAACCGTCATTCAGTTAAGACTTGGATGAAAGGCCAAGGTTTTTCTGTATGAGCCTTATCCGCTTTTCGACCTGTCCCTGAGAGGTAAAGGAATCGCTCGGAGTGTTCAGGCAGTAATCTACCATCCTGTCCACGGTGGATTCGGCAACGTGAAGCCTCGTATCGCTTGAGGCGTAGTAAATCAAAAGCCGACCGTCATCATCGCATACGGCTCCGTTCGTAAACACGACGTTTCCCACATCTCCGATGCGCTCATCCCCTTCGGGTGCAATCAGATAACCTGAAGGACTTGCAATGATCCTGGTGGGGTCGTCAAGTCCGGTCATGAATGCATAGATTACGTACCTGAGTCCGGCAGCCGTATTCCTTACTCCATGAGCGATGAAAAGCCATCCGCGGTCGGTCTTTATCGGTACGGCCCCCGCTCCGTTCTTAAGCTCCTTAACGGTATGATAGGTCTTCTCGTCTACAAGCTTCTCATCTGAAACTGCGGGATCTTCCATCGACTCGCAGAATCCGGCGCATATTCCTCCTCCGCTTCCAGTGTCTATGAATCCGTCCTGGGGTCTGGTAAAGAAGAGGTATTTTCCGTCCACGAACTCAGGGTGAAGGACGACGTTCCTCTGCTGATTGCTTTTCGTCTTCAGATCGGGAAGCCTTTCCCATTTTACAAGGTCCCTGGTCCTTACGATTCCGGCCGATGCAAATGCAGATGAAGTGTCGGAAGCCGGTGCATCCTTGTCCTTACGTTCGGTACAGAACACCCCGTAAATCCATCCGTCCTCATGCCTGGTAAGCCTCATGTCGTAAACGTTCACGTCAGGATCTTCCGTCTGGGGGAGCTGTATCGGAAGGGACTTGAATTCAAAGCCGTCTATTCCGTTATCGCTTTCGGCGACCGCAAAAAAAGATTTCCTGTCGTTTCCTTCCACGCGGACAACCAGACAGTATTTTCCGTTGAATTTTATCGCCCCTGCATTGAAGGTTGAGTTTATGCCCATCCTTTCCATCAGGTACGGATTTGTATTCCTGTCGAGATCGTACCTCCATTCAAGCGGAACGTGTTCAGCAGTGACTATCGGATTTCTGTATCGAAGGAATATTCCGTTTCCGGGCAACACGGGTTCATTCTTTCTGTTTATGAGCTCGTCATGGTAAAGCCTGAGCTGTCTGAGGCGAAAATCAAAGTCGTCTGTCATCATAAAAAAATCTCCATCATCAAGTCGGAGTCAGGTTCATTGCATGAGGTTTTAGAGTCCCCCAGCAAAACCTGCGAATTCCGGTACGCAGGATTTTCAGGAAGAAAAATTCCCCGAAAGAAACGTACATCAACAGTATAACAGAGAATGCGATTTTGAAAACTTTTTTTTGGAGCGAATCGAAGAATTAAGATGCAAAGGCTACCATTTGACCCATGCGGCCTGAACCGTAAAATGCCTCTGCCTTTCCTGAAGGTCCATCTCTTGCGGAAGATTTTCCGTCTCTCGCCTGAACGAACCGAAAAGCGGATTGCAGCATGTACAGTCGCTGTAGGTCACTATGCTCTGCTCATCGACACCCATTTCCTCGAGTATTGCACGGTTGGCCTCGGCAAGTGACAGGCTGTAGCTTCCCGTATGCCTCCTATCGGAAAAGGCCGATGGAACAACCTCCCTTACGCAGTCCGGCGTAAAGTTCACCCTGAAGTACTGGGCCCGTTCCTCACCGACAAAATAGCAGCATCCGTGTATGTGAGGACCCATCACCACGCAGAAATCCGAGCGCCTGGAACCGTATCTGTTTTCCGCAAGTTCAATGGCATTTCTGACTATTCCCGTCCCCTTCCATCCAGAGTGGAGCATTCCGAACACTTCAGTAACCGGATCGAAAAGATATATGGGCATGCAGTCTGCAACAGTCACGACCGGAATAAGGCTTTTGTTGGAGGTAATGATTCCGTCACCCTGCACGCCCAGTACTTCATCGGGTGAATCGACTGCAAATACGTTTCGGGAATGAATCAATTCGACGGCTACGGTTTCATGGTCATCGCCGGAAATAGAACGGAGGAAATCATCACGGACAGGATTGGATTCGTTCCACCTGAAGCGCATGGACCCGGCTGCCTTTAGCGACATGCCGTAGACAGGACCCTCCGTAAGTGGATGCCCGTGATAATAGAAGGAACCCGTAAAGAAGCTTTTGCCTGCAAATCCGTCTGCCGCCATAAATCACTCCAATTAGATGTCATCTATAAAAAAACGGGACGGAATCGGTCTGAATTCCGCCTCATCATGCTCACTGAACCAAGGTTAACGCTTAACGGGCATACGAGGCATGCTACCCGCTTTCGGATTCCTAAAAATCTCCGTCAAGCGTTCGAATCATGCATCCTCTATGCTTAAGTCAAGGGGCTCGATGTCCTGAAGGAATTCGTACGCCTGGTCGATGCTTTCGGCGGCCTTGTTCATGAGGTTCTGGTATGCGCGGTTGTTCTTTCCGCTGAGCTTTGCAAAGTTCATTACCGGACCGTAATAGGATGTCGTCTTGTCGCCTACTATTCCGCCCAGAAGGTTCTTCATGCTCCTGCAGGCCTTTCCGAAATCCTTTATTATCTGCGCAACGGAATGCTCGATGGCCGTCATCATGTTGTCGAGCCTTACGTCGTCCACGGTGGTTATGGTTTCCTTGATTTCGTAGGTACTGAAAATCTGTCCGTACTCACCCCCGGCGGAAAGCTGACGTGCAAGGAGTTCAAGCGCATCGTTGGCCCTTATGAGGAGGTTGAGCGATTCCGAGAATTCAATCCTGTTCTCCCTCATGGCGAAATCACCCTCAACGGACGTGGTTGAAAGTGCAGAACTGAACTGGGTGAACTGATTCTTGAAATAGTAGTTTATGAATCCAAGGGTCAGCTGATAGTGGAACACCTTTCCGATGTTTGCAGCCTCCCAGGGCCTAACCGGATAAAGCGGAAAATCCTCCACCTGGAAATATTCCTTAAGCTTGTACTTGATCTTTTCCTTCTTGGAATCGCGCTCCCAGTTGTTCCACCTGCGCTCAAACACGAGCTTCCACTGGGCACGGTATTTCTGGAACCAGCCTTCCCCTCCACCGTATGTTTCGGGAGTGTAAACGGAATTTTCAAATACGAGCTTTGCAATCTTCTGTATCGGAACGGTCCTTACGAACATCTTGATTATGCCGTTCTGGGATGAAGCGTTGTTCATGAATACGGTGGCTTCATCATCGGTATCGACGGTAGAGTCGTAGCGGTCGGAGATTGCAACGTTCTTTTTCTTGCTGAGCATGTAGAGAGCCTGCACGGATTCATCGGTAAGCGGCTGATAGCTTGAAAGTATCTTTGCAAATTCACCGAAATCAGCCTTGACCTGTGCAAAATCGCATCCCCTTGCACCTTCAACGACAACCTCGAATTTTGACGTTATGCGTCCGAACGGAAGCTTTACGAACTGCCTTAGCCATTCAACGCCGCGTACGGCAGCATACATCTCGGCCTTTTTCGTAGACGATATGCCGTCAACAGCCTTCTCCATCTTGCTTACGAGCAGGGATTTCATGTCAGGGGTAACGGAAACGTTCAATGCGTACTGATACGGATCCGATTCCCTCTGTATTTCCTCGCCAAGTTCAGGAACTACAAAGGACCCCAGCATGAGGTAGAACGAACCGTTGTTGCCCTCGTACCTGGAGATGTACGGAGCAAAAAAATCGGCGGCTTTCTTGAGTTCGGCAATCTTTTCATAGAACGTCGGTCCCAGCTGCTTCCTCTTGTAGTTGATGAGTCCCGGTCCGATCTTATCGACGCTTCTGGCAATGTCCTTCATTATCGCCTTGTTGAGTACGCCTTCCATGGTCGTATTCGTAAATGTAGCGGTAAGCCAGTAAATCAGCCTTTTCAGAAAAGGCAGAGTCTTAAGCTTTTCACTGAGGCTCTTTATGTCTTCCTTTGAATCATCTTCCATGACGTTCGCAGGTTCAAATCCTTCAAGCGTTTTTCCATGGCTCATGTTCCTAAGCATCTGTTCGCGTTCACCCTTGCTGATTTCCGTAACAAGGTCATTGAATGTTGAATTGTCACTTTGCGCCATATCTAAACTCCAATTTTTTTATTGCAGGAATGCCGATTGCCCGTCGCACGACAGACGAAAAAGACATCCCGTTCCATTATCGCCTTAAATGGCATTTTTGGGAAGCCCCTATTTGCAATATATTTTCTATTAATGGGAGAAAACGGCTGAACGAAAGGTAAAAACAACCCGCCTTTATGAAGGGAAATCCGCACGAAGGGATTTGACGGAGGATTAATCGGACGGGATTTTCAGTGCAGGGACAGGCCGAAAAGACTTGCC
>CACYBG010000356.1 GCA_902772605.1 uncultured Spirochaetaceae bacterium | reverse complement strand
TCACAGTTTGCGCTTTTGTAACTTCATTTTTCAGGCGGAAAATGGCTTTGACGGTCGTTTTCCGTCTTTTTGCAGGCAGGGCTTCAGCATGAAAATAAAATTATTCATGCGGAACGGATTCTGGTGGGGTAAAATGTCGAGTCCAACAAAACCTGTTTTTTAACAGCCTCCCAGCGTGTGTCCGTCTCGAAAAAAGGCTCGTTCGAAGCTACGCTACGAATGCCCGCGTTTCACTTGTGCAGATTTTTTTCGTTCCGGCCACCCGCTTCCGCCTGTTGCACCAAAAGTGTCAGACTCGACAAATTCAACAAAAGATGCCGTTCCGCACTTCCGTTTAAAATGATGCTGAGTCCCTAAAATCTTTTGTTTGTAGTGGGACCGATTTGCATGAATGACCAACAAATTTTCATTAAGAAACATCGGTCTGTACGGACTAGGACCCATTCATGTGTTGCATTTTTTTTCTATAGTTTTCATGCTGAACCACTGTTTTTGCAGTGAAAAAACTTGATTTAGCTTGAAAAGAATGTTAATCTTTATGTGAATGTGCCTTTTTCTGGCTTTGGTTTTACATTTCGCTGCCTACCGTGTAACGAAAATGGACTATCATTGTTAAGGAATAAGGGTGTTTTCCCGACCGAAGTAAACAGTTGTAAGCCCTGCATGGGGTTTAGCGGATGGATTTGGATTTACGTACGTGCATGGCATGGATTTCGTAGAACGTCATTCGACTGTGAAATTATGGAGGATAATATGGTTTTATTCAAAAAAGACGGTTCTTTCCATAAGAAACTTATCTGCATCGGTATGGCCGGCATCATTTCGGCTGCGGCTTTTTCATTGCCGGCAGATTATTTTGAGGGTGAGGATTCGCTTTTTGCCGATTCGTACGGATATTCTGACGATGTCGATTGGTACGAAGAGGATGAGCAGTCTTCCGCCGACGATTTGAGGGTGCAGGATCTCCTTGACGCCCTGTATGAAAAGACAGATTCCATTCTTGGTTCCCGTTCATATTCAGATTCCGTTGCAGACAGGATTGCCGAAATTGAATCGATGAAGCAGGAAATCGTTTCGCTGCTTGAGGTTGATTCGGACGGTGAAAAGGTTCGTCAGATCAATGAACGTATGGGCGATGAAATCAGCGAAAGGATGCGCAGGACTCCACGCGCTGCTGAAGTAAATCCTGACGGAAGCCTGAATGCACGCGGACAGGAAAGGCTTGAAAACGACATTGAAATGATTCGGAAGAAGTACGAGGGGCTTTTGAATGCCGGTGCTCCTGATGCCGAATCGGTAAGGAAAGCCGAATCCTTGAGAAGAAATGTGGCCGATAAGATCCGAAGCCTAGAAAGCAAAGACTTTACCGAAAATTCATCCCAGAAAAGCGGAATCAGCCTGAAAGTCGGAAAATTCAGCGGTCGAAGCGGATATTCTTCCGGTTCAAGGGATAATGCCGGAAGCGAAGGGTGGCCGTATGAAATCAGCTATGAAATCGACGGTAAGAAGATCGTCTCATATACGGGACTTTTGACATATTCCGACATTTCAGGAAAGAAAATTCCGTCCGTTCCTTCAATCCGCAGTACAAACTACGAGGCTGATCTTGAGGCGTATGAGAATTTCCTTGATTCAGTCGAGGTTTTCAATGCCGCATTCGAGGATGGAGTCGGATTCATAGAGGCTGAGGTTTCTGGAAGCGTAAAGGCGGGTCGCGATCCTTCGTCATACGTTTTCACAATCAATGCAATCAGCTTGAAAAACGTCGTTACGGGAAAGACCGTCCGCAGCTTCAGATACAACAAGTCTGCTGTCACCTATCAGGCGTATCCTGAGATTGACGTTGACATCAGCGGTCTTTTGAACAGGACGGATTCATCGGAAAAGGCCTTTGACGGTTCCTCTGCATCAGACAAAAAACGTCAGCTGAGGAAATCTGAGCCGAAGAACTGGCTGGAAAACGACGGACTTCCGACTAAAAAACAGGACGAAGAAAATGTCCGTACCAATGGATCAAGGCGTTATGAAGACTTGTACGTTCCGAATGGTTCAGCCGATAAGAAAAACGGAACTGAATCTGCAGACGGTTCAAAATCGATAGACTCCGGTAAGACCGGGGAGAAGAAGCTTCCAAAGTATGAAGATGCAAAGAATGTCCCTGCATCAACCGATCTGAGTTTTTCCGCCAGGAAATCAAAGCTTCAGACTGGAAGGACTTCATACGGAGCCATACTTTATGCACTCCCGGGAACTTTGAACGCCTACATGAGCGGTGAAAACGTAACTGCTACGCTTGGATATTCGCTTTCGTTCGGAATCACCGACCACTTTTTCATGGGCTTGAACGCAGAATTGGGACCGGATCTTTTTTGCTACTATGACGGTTCAGACATTCTGATTCCAGAAGATTTCGGCGGATTGGTTTTCACAGGAGTCGCTGGATGGTGCTGGAGTTTTGGACCTTCATTCAGGTTGAGCCTTTATGGAGAAGGCGGTCTCATGTTCAACAAGGGTGCGGGAGGACTTGGCGTTTCAATGGAAATAGCAAGCCCTAACAGCAACGTTGCATTCCTGACATCGCTTTCAACATATTGTACTTCTGATCTTGAAAACATTCTCAAGGCAACGGTTGGAATGGAGGTCCTGTTCTGATCTGTCTGCCTGTAGTTTCTGATATCCCGTTGTTTTGACGGGGTGGGGCATTTACCCGATGGATGGCTGCATCATTACGGTGCGGCCTTTTTTATGTCTGGGGATAAATTGAACTTGTTTTTGGTGGCGATTGTCGGGTGAATCGGCAGAAAAAAATGCATAAAAAAACAGCCCCGACAATTTTCATCAGGGCTGTTATGTAGCCTTTTGGCTTATCTTGCGTATTCTACGATTCTTGTTTCACGGATCATCGTTATCTTGATTCTTCCCGGATACCTCAAATCGCTTTCAATCTGTTTTGCAATGTCTTTTGCAAGCTCCTTAACCTGATCGTCGGGAATCTTCTCGTTGTTGACCAGTATTCGGAGTTCGCGTCCAGCCTGTATTGCATATGCCTGCTCTACACCCTGGAACTTCTTTGCAATCTCTTCAAGGTTTTCAAGACGCTTTACGTAGTTGTCTACAGTTTCCCGTCTTGCACCTGGACGAGCCGCGCTTATGGCATCGGCAATCTGGACGATGATGGCTTCGACCGTCTGCGGTTCCACATCGTTGTGGTGTGCTGCAACGGCATTGACGACCCTTGGATCTTCGCCCATCTTCCTGACCATTTCTGCACCGACTTCTGCGTGGTTCTGGTCGCTGTCCGTTTCCGCTCCCTTTCCGATGTCGTGGAGCAGTGCGGCCCTTTTTGCCAGATCCCTGTTTGCACCGACTTCAGCGGCAATCATGCTCGCAAGTTCTGCAACTTCCTTTGAGTGGGTAAGGACGTTCTGTCCATAACTCGTGCGGAAGTAAAGGCGTCCGAGTGCCTTGATTGCATCCTGGCCCATGTTGTGGATTCCCAGGTCGAAGAGGACCTTTTCGCCTTCCTCGTAAATCTTCTGCTGAACCTCCCTGGTGACCTTCTGAACGACTTCCTCGATTCTTGCCGGATGGATTCTTCCGTCCGTAATCAGCCTTTCGAGAGCTTCCCTTGCAATTTCCTTGCGTACCGGGTCGAAACAGCTTATGACAACGGCTTCCGGTGTGTCGTCAATGATGATGTCCACTCCGGTCAACGTTTCGAGCGCGCGGATGTTTCTTCCTTCGCGTCCGATGATCCTTCCCTTCATCTCGTCGCTAGGCAGAGATACGGTTGCGACCGCTATTTCACTGGTCGTTTCCGTGGCAAGCCTCTGGATTGTCGTTACAAGAACTTCCTGAGCCTTCTTTTCCGCCGTCAACTGTGCTTCCTGGTCAATCTTGTTGATCATGGCCTGGGCATCGTGGCGGGCTTCGTTCTCAAGGTTCTGGATTATCAGAGCCTTTGCTTCTTCCTGCGTAAGTCCGGAAATGCGCTCGAGTTCCGTCCTGAGGGTTGCTTCCTTCTGGTTCAGTTCCCCTTCGCGCTTCTCCATCTGGGCGGCAAGGCTTGAAAATTCCTTTTCTTTCTTGTCAATCTCCAGACTTCTCTGGTCAAGAAGCTCCTCCTTTTTGTTTACGCGGTTTTCATAGGTTTGAAGTTCCTTGCGTCGTTCACGGTTCTCCCGTTCTTGCTGGTTCCTGTCCTGAATGAGTTGTTCTTTTGCTTGGAGCTGAGCTTCCTTTCGGTAGGCTTCGGCTTCTTTTATGGCATCCTGTTTAACGCGCTCGGCTTTTTGTTCCGCAGCGGAAAGTTGAAATCGGGCATAAACCCAGCGAATAGTCCATCCAAGAACAATTCCTGCAACGGGGAGAACGATGTACAAAATTGTCTGCAACATTTTTTTTCTCCAATGATTGTAGAATTATTCACTTATAATGTAAATTATTAGGGCTGTAATGTCAAACCCCTATCAATTCATTTCCATAAAGTAATTGCTTTTTTTTTCGTTTTGGACGGCTTTTCGGATGAACAATTCTTCCAAAAACTCCAATTTTCTATTGGTTTCCTATTTTCAAATGGAGATTTTTAAGTTATCTTTGTATCTAGATGAAACAGGATTCACGAAAGATAGTATCACGATTTCTCAGAACCTTTGAGGACAAGTTTACGGTCCGCGATCTGGTGAAGTTTTTCTCCATGGTGGGCGTCAAGGTGTCTGCACAGGAATGTCACATCTATCTGGATGACAACCCCTTCGTATTTGCCCTTGAGGACGGTTCGTACATCACCAGGGCAGGAGCGTTTACGGGTGAGATTTTCAGCATACGTCCCACGGCCCAGGAATTCGAACAGGGAGTCCTTGTACCGGGGTCAAGGTGCATGCCTTTTGTAGACAGCGAAATGGTTTCGTCCGCCATGCACTTCTATATAGATGGAAACCGTCTGCCCAAGAAAGTCGGAACCTTTGACTGCGACACTGCAATCGATATGTTTCAGCTTTACGGCGAGGAATATGCCCCCCAGTACATAGCATCTGATCCTGCCAACAGGAATCTGGACATGATGTCACGGGAATTCGATCTTCCGAACAAGGTCAACCTGACGGGACTGGACATGGACATACTCATAAACAAGTATGGGATGCAGCTTGGCGACAGGATAATGTGCTCGGTTTCAAACTGGGATGCAGGAATCATAAGCGTACTTGTGGTTCGGGACGGAAAGAACAGGTTCAACCGCGGAATTGACGGAAGTGCAAAAATCCTCTGGTATGAAAAACTTGAGTCGGCACTGCTTGAAAGCTTCGACCGCTTCGGACCCTGCGACTCCATTGAGGAACAGCTTGCAAACGTGTTTTTCGAGCATGTGAACGATCTCTGCTTTTCCATGTGCGGTTCAGTAGAGGAATACCTCAACGGATATGCGAGCAAGGTTGCCGTAGAGCATTTCGGTGTGGAAACAAGGCTCTGGTTCAAGGGCGAGGATGTTCCGTCAGTCGGAAAATGGAACAGTCAGGGAGTGGGGGACAGGGAAAAATCGGTGGACCTCTCCTTTTCTATCCCGAAGGAAATACTCGTCCAGTACATAACCGACATGATTTACAGGGGCGACGTGGATTTTGACGCTCTGTTGGACAGGATTTATCCTGAGGATTATGTATTCCACAAAGACGAAAAAAATTTTATACTCGAGATGCTCAAGGACAGCTACGTTGCGATAAAGCGGGGCTACAACTGGTTTGCCGACAGAATCACCGGTGAAATCAGGAAGGGTGCGCTGGAACTTTATTCGGACGTCAGCACCCTGGTGTACAAAATCGACTCGGCATCCTGCAATCAAAAGGACCTGCCGCAACAGGAACTTGTCATACTTACCCAGCTGTGCGGACATCTTTTCAGGATTCTTACTTCGCTGGATGATGTTGATGCCGTGGAGCGCGATTCGGAGGCCATACTTATGTCGATGGACGGCATGAGGTGGAATTTCGATGACATCAAGGACGTGCTTGAGTTGGCGCTTGAACAGCAGAGGGTGAGCCGCTTCAAGGTCGTGAGGGTTGCTCCGTCTGAAAAGCTTGATGCAAAGAAGATGAAGAGAGGCTCCAACACCTGAACCTTCATGTTGATGCCCCGTCGGACAAGCGGATGGAAATTCGGTGGAAGTCCCGAAACCTAAGGAAACGCTGAATAATCGGAAAGAGGGTTTTACCGTTGACGGCAGATGATCAGGTTGGCGGGATTTTCGTGATACGGAGGATTTTATGTTTAATGGAAGTGGTGACAGGTTTGATGTCCTGTGCAATCTGATTCTGAGCGGCGGCGTTGTAGCTGATGTCGAGGGATCCACTGCGGATGAAATCTTTGGATTCCTGTCTGAGTCCATAGAAATGCCTGAGGGAGTTACAAGGGAATCGTTCAGGATGGAGCTTTCAGAAAGGGAAAAAATCCTCAGTACGGCGGTCGGCCACGGATTTGCCATTCCTCACCCAAGAAAATCGATACTTAAAAACGAAAGCGAACAGAAAATCATAGTCTGCTATCCGAAAACTCCGATAGAAATGTCATCTCCTGACGGAAGCCGAGTTTCCGTAATGTTCATAATGCTCACCAAAGTCACCCAGATTCATCAGGATGCACTTTCCGACCTGGCTAAGCTTGTCCACTGCGTCGAATTCAGGCATTTTTTGGATTCTAAGCCGAGCGTCGAAAATCTGGTGCTGAAAATCAAGGAACTTCACGCCCTGGGCAAACTGGACTGATTGGAATCGCTTTTGGGAACCTCTAGAAACTTCAGTTTTTAGGGACTGCCTTTTAATGGATTCCCTGCGGAACGTTGTCTGGCGTTTTCTTTAGAAATTTCCAATGCTTAAAATTTCTTTTTTTAGGGGTTTCCATATCCCAATGATTTTGATAAAGTTTCATTAATCCGGGGTTCCGCTTGGATGTACATCCCCATTTCACGGTGGATGCATTGAAGCCTTTCCGATGCCTGGGGAAGCACTGAATAATCCGAAAGAGGGTTGTTGGGTGCTAACCGTAAAACCTGCATTTACGGGCTTTGAATCATGAAGTGTAAGGTGGAGTTCGCACTGATTCTGCGTCCTTCATTTACCCAGGTTTCCGTCCGGAAGCCTGCATATTTTCTGCACATCTTCATTTCGTTGCGGATGCGCTTAAAAGCCGGTCGAACGTCGGAACGTTTTTCCGGACTTTTTATCATGGGAGTGATTTATGGATTCTAAGGGGTTGGAAGCTGTTGCGCTTTCTGTTAGAAGTCTTTCAATGGATGCCATCCAGAAGGCAAATTCTGGTCACCCTGGTTTGCCATTGGGTGCCGCTGAGCTTGCATCAGTCCTCTACGGAGAAATAATGAAGCACAATCCCGCCGACTCGAAGTGGGTTGACAGGGACAGGTTCGTGCTTTCTGCTGGACACGGCTCAATGCTTCTGTATTCTATCCTCCATTTGGCCGGCTACAAGGTTTCTATGGACGACATAAAGAATTTCCGCCAGGTCGGTTCAGTATGCCCGGGTCATCCGGAGTACGGTGTGACGGACGGCGTTGAATG
>CACYBG010000355.1 GCA_902772605.1 uncultured Spirochaetaceae bacterium | reverse complement strand
TTCCTTAAAATTTTAAGCGGTACTGAAATGGAAAAATACGCAAGGGACAAAGGATGGAAATGGATGGAAAGTCCTGCCTATGAAACATTCTCCACTCCATACCTGAGTTTCAGCGACATTGCATTTTTGAAGGACATGGAAACAATAACGGATGCATACTGGAACAGGGGCAGTTTTTCATACACGATGAATTACATTTTCAGGGTTACAAGTCCATGGTTATTTTTTTCAAGACTGCTCGAATACGGTCGATATGCAAATGCATTTTCACAGGCAAGAAAAGAGTCGTATTGGTTTGAGCTTATCGATGATTTTTTCAAGGATAAAAAAAACGGATTGTCTGATGAATCCGTTGATAAAAATACGGCTTATGATTTGCTGCGCTATGATTTCGTACGTGCAGGAAAAAAAGGAAATTTTCCGTCATGGTACAGGCATAATTACAACAAGGAAAAACACAGGAAATTACTCGATGAAAACGGCATGCTTGAAAATTCGCGGATTGGATTTTCGATTTCCGAGTATGAGGAATTCGACTGTGACGTACTGGCCGAAAAACCGGAATCGGAAAAAAGACATACGGAACTGCTTATAAAATACAAGTAAGCGACGATTATTCCGTTCATGAAAAATTTGAAATTGACAAACATAAAAGAATCGTGCCAAAATATATTGAACAAGGAGTAAAAAATGGCATTTGATTTTAAAAAGGAATTCAAGGAATTTTATCTGCCGAAAAACAAACCAGAAATAATTACCGTTCCGAAAATGAATTACATTGCGGTACGTGGAAAAGGAAATCCGAATGATGAAGATGGAGCCTATAAAAAAGCCCTCGAAGTTTTGTATGCCGTTTCCTACACCTTGAAAATGAGTTACAAATCGGATTATAAAATAGAAGGATTTTTTGAATACGTAGTTCCACCGCTTGAGGGATTTTGGTGGCAGGATGGATTCAACGGAATGGATTATTCAAACAAGTCGGAACTCAACTGGATTTCCGTAATTCGTCTTCCTGATTTCATTACAAAAGAAAATTTCGATTGGGCTGTTGATGCTGCATCAAAAAAGAAAAAGATTGATTGCAGCAAGGCAGAATTTATTTCCATAGATGAAGGCCTGTGCGTCCAGATTATGCACAACGGGCCCTATGACGATGAACCGAAAACCGTAAAACTTATGGACGACTTTATCCGAGAAAACGGATATGAAAACGACATGAATGAAAATCGACTGCATCACGAGATTTATCTTTCCGACCCGCGTAAAACAGTACAGGAAAAATTAAAGACCGTAATCCGACATCCGATAGTTCAGTCGAATTAAAGCAGGAAGAGTGTCATGCAAGAAAAAATAAAGCTTCTTTCCGCAGAACAGATTGTGGAAACATTTGAGCGTTTCAAGAAAATCAATCCGAAACCCGAGTCTGAACTTGTGGCTCCCAATCCGTTTTGCCTTTTGGTGTCTGTCGTACTCAGCGCACAGGCAACCGACAAATCGGTAAACGCAGCAACCAAAACGCTTTATGAAATTGCAGATACGCCTGAAAAAATTCTCGCGCTTGGGAAAGACGGACTGATTTCCTACATAAAAAGCATCGGTCTTTATCGTTCAAAGGCAGAACACGTCATGGGTCTGTGCAAAAAATTGATTTCGGATTTCGATTCAAAAGTTCCGGACAATCGGGATGACCTTGAATCACTTCCTGGTGTGGGACGGAAAACTGCAAACGTAATTCTGAATGTGGTCTACAATCAGCCGACAATGCCGGTCGATACGCACCTTATGCGAATCTGTCCGAAAATCGGATTGGCGGAAGGAAAAAATCCACGCGAAATCGAGGAGTCCCTTGTAAAAAGAATTCCTGAAAAATACATGAAGCACGCCCACCACTGGCTGATTCTGCACGGACGCTACACATGCACCGCAAGAAATCCAAAGTGCAACGAATGCCCAATTTCCGACATCTGTCTGCACAATTAAGGAACCGCCGCACTCCTCCGTTCAAAGCAATTTGCCTATCAGATTTAATTTTTCGGATTTCGCCAATTGTCCTGGATTTGTTCCAGGTAAACCTAAAGGGACGGCAAGTCCAAGTTCTCTGTAGTAATTTTCCCAATATTCCGATACGTCTTTTTTTCCATCACCAAACTCCATCGGA
>CACYBG010000354.1 GCA_902772605.1 uncultured Spirochaetaceae bacterium | reverse complement strand
GTATCGTACACTTAGGTCCGATTTCCACCCTGAGTATATTGATATTGTTGACATCGGTAAGTTCCGCCTTGATTACTGCACTTTGAGCGCTTATGTTGGAGTCGGCCCCTCCGTCAAAAGTCAAATCACCTCCGCTTGCTCCCAAAATCAAATTGCCTCCGTCATTTACGGTGAAAAAGCTTTCCGTAAATTCAGAACCCCTTACTACGGTACATCCGCCGCTTTCCTCAGCAACAAGCGTTATTTCCCTGGAAACTGCAATCGATGAATCAGCCGTCATATTTCCACTTACCATTATCATGCTGTCGGTACCGGATTGAATTTTTGTCTTCAAATTATCCCATGTGGTACATGTTACGGGATTGACTGAAATTGCACAGCTTCCAACGGAAACGACGGGACTACCATTATATGAAGCGGAATAAGGTCCTGGAACCGCCGTTACGACAAAATACAGATAGAGCGTTCCGATTTCATTCGGAGTATAAGCATATTCGATTGTACCGGAGTTAGAATCACATTCTTCCGACTTCAAACTCGTCAAGGAAGAAAAATCCGTTACAGAAGACTCCGACGAGCAGTACCATGCATACGTGTAAGTGTCAGTTGCAATTTCTTCATTTTCATCAAAATATTCAGGTATACCGGATACCGTTGCATACACATCCCCTGAACTGTTGACGACAAAGTTACCGTTCTCCGGCGTGACTTCAACATTCAGAGGAACGCTCTGGTATTTTACCGGGACATTCACCGTGCATGTTTTTCCGTCAGATTTCTCCTTTACGGTAAAAGCTATGTTGCCGACAGAAAACGAATATTCATCATCATAAGTGATTTTATACCATTCAGCAGAAGCAGCTTCCGTTTCCGAAGTTCCGTCGTCGTAAATCCTTTTCACCTTGAATGCAGAGTAATCAATCTCTATGGTCCCACCGTCATTAATGAGGCAATCAACACTCTCGTTTCCAAAGGTAGCGGATATGCTTGAAAGGATTTTTTCCCCGCTTACATTCACCTTTACTATTGAAGAAAATACGGATACATCTTTTTCTGACGAAGAATCATCGGCATGACGGACTTCGCATATATAATAGTAGGTTTTGTTTGCATCGGAAAAACCGTAGTTAATGGAACAGGTCTCGTTTGCACCGATATAGGTCGCTCCCGGAGCAACAGTTCCAGATTCATCACACGGATACCACATATACTCAAGTCTTCCCGACTGTCTGTGTTTTTCATCCCCGAGTCTGGCAGAAACACAAAGTTCGGCAGTTCCGACTAAAGACCCTCCCTTTTTAGAAAGCGTAACGGAAACGTCGGATGAGGGCTGGTCGATTATTTCCGGGACAAGCCAATCTTCACAAAGCTCTACGGTTACTGATGAGTTTACGGATGATTTTACCTCCGCAAATGCAGACCCCTTTGCATAATAGTACATGGTAGAACAGTCGAACGCTTCGACATTGACGCAGTACTTTCCGTCCGAAAGCCCATTGAAAACAATCGTTTCACCGCTTTTTCCGGATTTACGCTGAGCACTCGGTCCGTCCAATTCGACTTCAAAAAGATATGTTGAATCAGCATTTCTGGATGAACCGCCCGGAAGCCTAAGGGAAAGGGATCCGCCTGCACCCGTCAATCCGCTGCAAGAAAAAAAGCCGATGGATGACATCATCAAAACGAAAGCGAGTAAAAAAAGACTTCTTGAAACTTTCCTCATTAAAAAACTCCTGCCTGTAATTTTATGCCACTGTCTTTATATGGTAAAGCATAGCCTTTTTTTATTCAAGGTTAACTCTGAAAACGCAACGTTAAAAAAAAACTGCGCCATGAATCAAATCATGACGCAGCTAAAACTCTCTTTATAAAATTTAAATGCCTAACAAGTTGCAAACCGATTTCAAAATGCCGGTTGCCAATCATCCGACCAAAAGAATTACTTCAGTCTTTCGATAAGATACGGAAGAGCCTTTTCAAACTTCACTCCATACCAGTGATCCTTGTCATCGATAGTCTGTTTGATTGACTCGACTACGAAATCAGCTCCGATTGCAGCGGCTTCGGTCAAGGATTTT
>CACYBG010000353.1 GCA_902772605.1 uncultured Spirochaetaceae bacterium | reverse complement strand
TGCAAACGCAGAGCAGAACGAAGCACCAAAGGCTTTCGAATTCGGAGCACAGGGAATCGGTCTTTGCCGCACAGAGCACATGTTCTTCGAAGAACCAAAGCTCACATCATTCCAGAAGATGATTATTTCTGAAGATACAGATGCACGCAAGAAGAACCTCAAGGCAATTCTTCCGTTGCAGAAGAAGGACTTCACTGGAATCATCAAGGCTATGGAAGGACGCCCAGTTACAATCCGTCTCTTGGATCCGCCACTGAACGAATTCATCCAGGCAAAGACAGATGCAGAAGCAAAGGAACTCGCTCAGAAGCTCGACATCAGCGTTGATGTAGTAAAGGCAAAGTTTGCAGAGCTTGATGAGCACAACCCAATGCTCGGACATCGTGGATGCCGCTTGGCAATCACATATCCTGAGATTTATGAAATGCAGGTTGAAGCAATCGCTCTTGCAACAGCTGACTGTGAAAAGAAGGGAATCGCACATGACGTTAGAATCATGATTCCTAACGTAACATCTGTAAACGAACTCAAGCAGATTCGCGAACAGGCAGAAGCTGTAATTGCAAAGGTAAACGAAGCACAGGGAACAGAACTCAAGTTCCAGATTGGATCTATGATTGAATTCCCACGCGCAGCTTGCACAGCTGACAAGATTGCTGAATATGCAGACTTCTTCTCATTCGGAACAAACGACCTTACTCAGACAACATTCGGTTTCAGCCGCGATGACTACGGTAAGTTCATTGATTCTTACCTTGACCAGAAGGTTTTGGACTTCGATCCATTCAAGACACTTGATCCAGATGGTCCAGGCGATTTGATTGCAATCGCAGAAGAAAGGGGACGCTCAGTTAAGTCTGACCTGCACCTCGGAATCTGTGGTGAGCACGGTGGAGACCCGGCATCTATCGAACTCTGCTACAAGCTCGGTTTGAACTATGTTTCTTGCTCTCCATACCGCGTTCCTGCTGCACGTCTCGCTGGAGCACAGGCTGTCATCAAGTCTGCACCGGCTAAGACAACAGCAAAGAAACCAGCTGCAAAGAAGTCAACAACAGCTGCTAAGAAGACAACGGCTAAGTCTACGACTGCCAAGAAATCTACAACAGCAAAGAAGACTTCAAAGAAATAAGTAATCAAAGCCTAAAGCACAATTTTTAGGTTCCATACTTACTTAAATCAATCCCCTGGGAGCAATTCCGGGGGATTTTTTTTGACATGTGTACGCATAAAACTGAACCGATGCCCAAAATCTGTAACCATAAAATTGAAAATTTTATTGATTTTTCGTAATCTTTTTCTAAACAAATTGCATTTTATCTGTTATAATTTTTCATAGATTTCTGTTGCGAAAAAAGAGTCAGGAGACAAGATCCATGAACCCTATTAATTTTACACTTGAATCAGACAGCAAAACAAAACTCTACCATCAACTCTATGAAAAAATCGCCACATCAATAAAAAACGGCTCATATCCAAAGGACTCTAAACTTCCATCAATCAGAATCATCGCAACAAAACTCAACGTCAGCAAAAATACGGTCACAAAGGCCTATGAACTGCTCGAAAAAAATCAATTCATATATTCAGAACAGAAACGCGGATATTTCGTAAAGGGACAGACAAGTTCCATTCCCGAAGATGAGTCAGAAAATACCGATGAATCATCCGCACTGGACGACGGAATCCCGACGGTTGAATCGATATTGCGCCAAAGGTTAAAAAATCAGGAACCGGAGACAGAATCAAGCGAAACTCCTAACGTAATGCCGCTCCCCAAAAAGGATACAGAATCTGTTACCAAGGACAAGCAAACAAAATCTGTCACCGACACAATGGACACAGTTTCTATCCCAAAATCAACGGATACAGTTTCTGTACCCCAAATTTCGACGGATACGGATACAGATTCAAAACCAGAAACGACGGATGATTTTCCGAAACAAAGCGACGAAGAGATTAAGCCTCTGTCTCTGGAAGAAAAACTTTTGGAGTGCTATAAAACCGTACTCCTTGCAAATCAAAACAGTCTTGGCATTCAGACAGAAACCTTCGGACAACTGTCACTGAAAAAAGCCGTCACGAAATTTCTGTACTCATATCTGAACATCAATTGTGATGAAAATCAAATCGTTGTCGGTGCAAGCAAGGATTCGCTGCTTTCTTCTATTATAATGCTCCAATCCTTGAACACGCCTTACATCAAATCAAAGGGTGTCGGACTTTTGAGGCTCGCAAATCAATTTACCACAGGTTCGCTGACCACGGTTAAAGCCATAACGGCAGTCGCAGAAGATACGGATTTACCGACAAAAAAAATATTTTCAGCTGCGGGTCTCCCGGTAAAAGAGGTTCCGACAAACGAATTCGGACTCAACTCGGATTTTTTGATTACATCCGGCGCAACATCAGTTTTTACGATTCCCGGCGAAAGTCCAGAGTTTTCGATTGACGACCCGAAAGACTATTGCAAAAGCATTTTGGAGTGGGCAAATCAAACTTCGTATCGATACATAATCGAATACGACACGGAAAATTTTCCGAATCAAAATTCTCTTCCAAGATTCAAAAGCCTTGATTCACAGGACAAGGTGATTTATATAAACAGCTTTGAAAATCTACTGCCGCTTGGATTGAAAACATCATTTGCAATCCTTCCAAAAAACATCCTTGCAGATTTTCAACAGAAATATGACAATTTTAGCTGCCCGGTTTCCCTTTTAGAACAGCTGGTTTTGACCGAATTTATAGAAAGGGAATTTTTAACGAAAGACTGATTTGCACAAAACAGTAAATCAGCACCCTAAGGATTTTTTATGGCGAAAAAAACGGAAAAAAAGGCGGAGTCCACGGAAACTTTGGAACTGGAAAATCAGAGTGAACAGGTCAAGGATTTAATCCATTCGCAGATAATTGCACAGAAAGATTTCTTTAAGACCAATGAAACGAAATCACTGAAATGGCGATTGAATCAGCTGAAAAAACTTTACAACTCCATCAAAAAACATGACGCTGAAATAATGCAGGCCCTTCACACTGATTTGGGGAAATCCGAATTTGAAGCCTACGTAACGGAAGAAGGCGGCGTGCTCCATGAAATTTCAGTCGCAAAAAAGAATCTGAAAAAATGGGCGAAAACAAAAAAAATATCGAACGGAAAAATCATGGCTGAACCATTGGGAACGGTTTTGATTATCGCTCCGTGGAATTATCCGTTTTTACTGACTTTACAGCCGCTCGTTTCATCAATTGCTGCCGGAAATACTGCTGTCGTAAAATGTTCCGAATGGAGTCCTGCAACAAATTCCGTCATCAAATCGATTATTGAGGAGACGTTTGTTCCAGAGCATGTCCTTTACGTCGAAGCGGGCTATCAGCAGAACCAGATGTTGATGAAGGAACGTTTTGATTTCATTTTCTTCACCGGAAGTCCAAAAGTCGGCAAGGTGATTATGGAAAATGCTGCAAAAACCCTGACTCCAGTTTGCCTTGAACTTGGCGGAAAAAGTCCGTGCATTGTCGATGAAACCGCAAACATAAATCTTGCCGCCAGAAAAATAATCTGGGGAAAACTCCTGAATGCCGGACAGACCTGCGTTGCCCCGGATTACGTTCTCGTCAAGGATTCAATCAAGGATGCATTGATTAAATCGCTTTACGAAGAGATGGAACTTCTGTATGGCGATAAGATACTCGAAAATCCTGAATATCCGAAGATTATCAATTCGCGACATTTTACAAGACTCTTTTCAATGGTTCCGGAAGCAAAAGTCGATACCTCAACAAATAAAATCGCTCCGATGATTTTGGATTTGGGCGATTTGAAAAACAGTGAGGCACAGAATCATCCGACCATGAAAGAAGAAATTTTCGGTCCGCTGCTGCCTGTCATCACTTACGAAGACCTTGATGATGCAATTGATTTCGTTGCGTCAAAACCGTCCCCCCTGGCTCTGTACCTATTCACAAAAGAAAAATGGGTACAGAAAAAAGTCCTGGGTAATTTGAAATTCGGCGGTGGATGCATAAACGATGTCATAATGCATCTTTCAACAGACGGACTTCCATTCGGTGGAATCGGTGAAAGCGGAATGGGCTGCTACCACGGTGAATACGGATTCAAGACATTCTCGCACTTCAAACCGATTTTAGTTCTGTCACCAAATAAGGATACAAAATACAGGTACAGTTCCCACGGAAAATATCTGAAAACCATCCGCAAGTTTTTCAAATGACAGTCATAAATCCCACGTCCAAGGAAACCCTGATTAATGCTTCCCGTATTAATCAGGGATTTCCCGATTTACCTTGGATGTGAAAAAAAAATTTAACCATAGCAAAAACCTTACTACCGATAGTTAGCCCCCCCCTTCCTAGCATACACAAACCAAACCTTTACTCTACATTTTATACAGATGCCAAAATCACCAACCCCGCCGCAGAGCAACGGGGTATGGTGTTCTCATAAGGTATTGCAGTCGGGTTTAATACCCTTTGTTTCGCCCCAGAGGGGCGGGGTATTAAACCCTCCGCTCGAATAAAACACATTCCGACGATAACCAAAGGTTCTCAATAGCTGAGCAACGATTCCCGGTGGCTGAGCGAAGTCGAAGCCAGGTGATTTAAACACTTCATCAACTTTCAACTCTCAATTATCCTAACAATCGGTAGTTATAATTTTAAAATACATTAACTATCGTTTGTTGAAGCATAAAAAACCGTCAAAAATCACCACGCTTTTCACTGATTTTGACTGCGCAGTAATAAAATTTCTGTTTTTATCACATTTAAATCTAACAAAGTACGGAATTTATGATATAATATATAGAATCTCTTTTTACAAAATAAAAGGTAAAAAATATGGCTGAAATTAGGGTTTTTCCAACTCCAACTATTCCTGAATCCTCATTTGTGCATCTTCACGTTCATTCGGATTATTCACTGAAGGCAGGAAGCTCCAGTTTATATTCGTTGATTGCAAAGGCGAAATCGTTGAACATGAAGTCCATTGCCCTCACGGACATAAACAACATGATTGGCGTTTTGGACTTTGAAAAAATCTGTCGTGCCAATGGAATCAATCCGATTGTCGGTGAGGAAATCGTTGTTTGCGAGGACGAGGATTATTTCAATCTGGTCCTTTTGTGCAGGGATACAATCGGCTATAAAAACCTGTGCCAGATTTCTGGAATCATCTATGCAAAAAAATTTACGGCCAGAAAGCATTTCATATCGATTGAAGAACTCAAGAATTTCAGCGAAGGACTCATCTGCCTTAGCGGTGGAAAAAACGGTGCATTTTACAGCCTGATTCAAAACGGCAATATCGATGCAGCGGAAAAAAGAGCAGTCTCCATACGCAAGATTTTCAGGGAAAATTTCTATCTGGAAGTTCAGAACCATGGACTTTTGGAAGAATC
>CACYBG010000352.1 GCA_902772605.1 uncultured Spirochaetaceae bacterium | reverse complement strand
GTCTTCGGCAAGGGTGTTTGTGTGCATGATGTTCGGCGCTTCTACTCCGTGGAAAATCATGTTCATGATTCCGATGATGTAGGCAAGTCCTTTCTTTTCTTTACCGTAAAAAGTTTCCTTCTGAAGAATCTGTTTCTGCTTTACGGTCTTTGCCCTTTCGTTCAGGTAATTGAAAGCTTCGCAAAGGAATCCGGCACTTCCGCATGCTCCGTCGTAAATTGTATCTCCGATTTTTGGCTCAACAATTTTTACGATTGTGCGTATGAGAGGTCGCGGCGTGTAATACTCTCCTCCGTTGCGTCCGGCATTTCCCATCTTGTGAATTTTGCTTTCGTAAAGATGGCTCATTTCGTGCTTGTCCGTGCTGCTCTGGAAATGAAGTCCGTCTGCGTAGTTTAGGATTTCGCGCATGTTGTAGCCGGAGACAATTTTGTTTTTGAGTTCGGAAAATATTTCGCCGATTTTATATTCGAGGGTGTCCGGGGTTGTTGCGGTTGCCTTAAAGTTTTTGAGGTATGGAAAAAGCTTTTGGTTTACAAAGTCTGAAAGGTCATCGCCTGTCATTGCGTTTTTGTAGTCTATTTCACCTTTTGATGTTTTTGGGCAGGCCCAAGTGTTCCAGCGGAATTGTTTTTTGATGATGTAGGTGTAGTCTTTTCCCTGCAGGGCCATTTCGTCGCTGCGTTCTATTTCTAAGTCGTCAAGGTATTTTAAAAACAGTATCCAACTGGTCTGTTCTACGTAATCAAGTTCGTTTGAACAGCCGGCTTCTTTCCATAAAATGTCGTCTATGTTTTTGAAGATTTGTTCGTAATTCATTTTTTGCTCCGGTTTTATTATATCACATTTTAATCCTTTTATAAAGAAAGTATAAGACATGTATTAATTAATGACGGCCGTTTTTTCTGTCGAAAAATAGGGGATGATTACTAGGGAGACAATGTAAAAATGTTTAAATTATTTTTTGAAAAAACTTATGTCATCGTCGTTCCGTCTTTTAAGGATACTCTTGTTCATCGGCATAATATGCTGCATGTGTTTTTCGGTAACGGCAATTTATCAGTGAATGTCGACGGTAAAGATGTATGCGGCAATGTGATAATTCTTGAAAATGATATTGAGCACAAGGCTCCCGATGGCGAAATTGCTTTTTTCCTTTTTGTAGATCCTACATCACATTTTGCAGAAGTTCTTCGCGAAAAGTTTTTAAAAGGTGAACCTGTGGCAGCATTTAATCTGGCTGATGCAAGATTTGATAAATCCGCTCTTACAGAAGAGAGTATAAAAAAGAATGTATTTGATTTTGCAGGAGAAGTTCAACTGTCTAAGTTGAATCTAGACGAGCGTATTTTACAGATTCTCAATGACATTGACAGTTTTAAACATCTGGGTTCTCGTGTAAGTGAACTTGCAGATAAATACAGCTATTCAGAAAGTTATCTTACGCATCTTTTTAAGAATGAAACTGGAATTGCCTTAAAAAGTTATCTTCTTATGCGCCAGTTTGAATATGTGTGGCGCGAAGTTATGAAAGGACGTTCTTTGACGGAAGCTTCTCTGGACGCAGGCTTTTCTTCTCCATCACATTTTTCTGATGTATGCCGTAAGCTTACCGGAATAAGCGTAACAAAGGTTTTGGAAAAACAGAAAGCGCAATGAGTAAAAAAGCAGATTTTTAGAAGCATCCCACTCGAAAGCCGTTGTAAAATACATTTTAAAGAGGTGTGTTATGGACGGCAAAAATTATTTAAAACCAACAAGGATGCTCGATTACGAGAGCAGTTCAATCCGGAAACTTATCGAAAAAAAAGGTTGGAAATCTCTTGCCAGATTTGAACAGATTAAGGCGATTTACAATTTTGTCCGTGATGAAATTCTTTTTGGCTATAATGTTGATGATGACATTCCTGCTTCTAAAGTTTTAAGGGACGGCTATGGACAATGTAATACAAAGGGAACGCTTTTTATGGCTCTGCTTCGTTCATGCGGAATTCCTTGTCGTGTTCACGGATTTACAATCGATAAAAAACTTCAGAAAGGGGCCATGACTGGTTTTGTCTATAAAAATGCGCCTAAGAATGTTTTTCACAGTTGGGTAGAAATTCTTTTTGAAGATATCTGGTATGAACTTGAAGCGTTTATCCTTGATAAAAAATATCTTGAAAGTCTTCAGGATATATACAGTACGTGCACGGGAAATTTCTGCGGTTTTGGTTGTGCGGTAAAAGATTTTAAAAATCCTGTTATAGATTTCAATAGAAACAACACTTATATCCAGAGCGAAGGAATAAACCAGGATTTTGGTGTATACGACAGCCCCGACGAACTTTTACGGCAACATCACCAGGATCTTAATCCATTAAAAAAGTTTGCCTTCAAACACCTTGGAAGACATCTTATGAACAGGAACGTAAAAAAAATCAGGAATCACAGGCAAGCGATTACAAATGGCTAAAACTATGCTATGATATTCCTGTAATCCTTGCCGGGCTTGATGAGCTTGTGTATAAGCATGATCCGCATTCACGGGAAGAATCTCGGCTTAATC
>CACYBG010000351.1 GCA_902772605.1 uncultured Spirochaetaceae bacterium | reverse complement strand
CTATGGGGCCATTCGCATTCGGTCCACATTGCGTATATGTAAGAGCATTTACGCACATAACATCGCCTTCTGTTATCGGTTGTCCGCACAAGCGGCAAAAACCCACGACATCAGAATCTTTAATTTTTTTTTTTTTTTTTGGAACGTAATTGTGGTTTTTGTTCAAGCGACGCACTATGTAATCGTGCTTTGACGGGAGAATTTGCGACAAAAATGAAAGTTGCATCTTCAAACACCTTTTTTTATTCTCTTGCAAATTGAAAACAAATAACATCTTTCATTTGTGTATCCGTATTTTGTCAAATCAAAAAAATCAGATTTTTTTATTTCTTTAGTCCTTCCGCTTTTGCTAACATAAATCAGTCCCCATCCTTTAGGAAGTTCATTCTCGTTTATCAAATTTTCTGGGCACAAGTAATAGCGATAGTTACCCATACCGTCGCCATCAATACGAAACGGTTTCTTTTGGTCTGCAAAGAAATCAGAGCGAGACATCTTACATTCAATTACGCATGATGAATAGGCGTTGAATCCTATTGCGTCTGGAATTTCAATCCATTTCCCGCCGTTGTAGCACGCTATTTCGCTTCCCGTTATAGGATAGGTGTGATACATTAAATTTTGCTTTTTGACCTTTCGAAGCCATTTGACAGCGATTTCGCAAAGGCTTTTATGATCAAGATTCATTTTTCAACCTCAAAACGGTACAGGGATGCAACCACATTTAGGGCAATCCCTTCTCCACAAAAGAAGGTTTAAATGAGGACAATCGAACGCACGAAATTTTTGTCCGCAATTTTCGCACTTGTGCAGCATCATCTTTTTTCTGTTCTTGCGGTTGTTTTTCATTTTACACCTCTAATAAAAGTAGTATCATAACACCAACTTTGCGGCGGGCGCTTTAAATTGAAAGCGACAAGATCAAAAGGCACTTTAAACTTCGTTACATTACCGACAATCCATCCATAAAGTCTATTATTTTTTCCTTTGTATCTTTTTAAATCTTCTTTTGGAACACATCCATTTTCAATAAACCTTTGATTACTTAATGCATCTATATCAGAAATAGAATATACAGGATAGCTATTTTCATTAAATTCAAAATAACCTGTAATCTTTTTTACGGGAGCCGTTTCATAAAGGAATACTTTTTTGATTTTAAAATCTTCATAAGAGTTTAATTTAGGAAAAGACTTTCTCCATTCGATAATTTTCTTGCCGGAATAAATCAATTCAGCCCACTTAGGTTTTATAGATAAAATAACGTCCATTTTAAATATCCCTCATGTCAATATGGATGCTTAAAATTTTTTTATTAAATACGTTGAATCTATCAAGATGTGTTTTTACAGCAGTTCCAATGGATTTAGGCAAATCTTTTTTTGCATCAACATCAGCAATTCTTGAGCTAACAGTGGCTCCGTTATTATATTCAACATGAACGTTAAATTCAATTCCATTTTGATCATTCATTTTTCATTTTCCTCCTTAATTCCCATATAGTCTATTGTAGGAAATCGCCATGCAGAATCACCCCATTTACGAATCATAATTCCATCTGGAACAAAATTATTATCTTGATCTGCATAATAGTTGTAAAGTACATGAGTATAATTTTCTACATCTTTTCTTTGTCCGTTACCTTGTGCAAGCCATTGGGCTAGTTCTTTATTTGTTGCTCTACGTGGAGAAATTCTATTAAATAAAACACCACAATTATTAGCCCAAGATACTTTACCATCATCTAAACAAACTATATTTGCATGATTTGGCAGTTTTGGTAAAATGGCAACAACTTCTGTTTCATGAAAATTGCAAATTTTACCTTGATTATAACTCCATACATACAATTTTAAAGGCTTTTTAAAAATTTGAGGAAAATTAAATTCCTCTATTTCCATTCCGTTATAATGAATATGTTCCATTTGCGTTTTCCTTTTTAAATTTCCTTATTTAAATTTTTCAGAAAGTTCAAGCCAACGCTTATGCCAACGGAAATAAAACTCGTTCTTTTCTTTATGGTAGATAAATACACCCATTTTCCAATGACACAACTTCGCCATCGCCACACACCGATTGTACTTCTGATGGCGGATTTCCTTTTCCGCCTTTGATTGAATAACGTACAAACCTTGTGCGTAATCGCGGACTTGCGCTTTCAGTTCTGCAATATCCGATTCATACTTTTCAAGTTTTTTCTCAAGTTCAAGAATATAACGGTCTCTCAAATTATGATGACGAAAAGCGCAATCGGCAATTTTCCCAATAGGCGTTTTAAGATCATATCCACGGCAATTTTGTGGACTTCTGAAAAATCCACAAATCACTTTAACATTTTTTTCAGATAAAATAACATCGCCCATCATTTCAATTTCCTAGAGCAAACATGCGCACCTGTACAATCAAAGAAACCATTGCTTTTCAAACAATACCAATTACAATCGCGGCATTCTTTTGGTCCATCTTCCTTTTTTGTTACGTGAGTATAATCTATAATCGGTTCAATCTTATGCAGAATGTTCAATTCTTTCATT
>CACYBG010000350.1 GCA_902772605.1 uncultured Spirochaetaceae bacterium | reverse complement strand
CATGAAAAGTTTAATTTTGATTGAGGAGACGCTGTAATGGGAGGCGGGGTTCGTGACAAGCAGACATTTGTGCGGCGGGGAGCGCAAGCGACTCCAATACCTTATGCCGCACACCTCTGACTGGTTGTCACGGTTCCTGCCGGAAATGGAAGCGTATCCTCATTAAGATTTGCACTTGCCATTCACAAATGGATGACAAAGCTCTGTATATTGTGTAAAATTCAAAATGATGCGACAATAGGAAAAAATGTAAATATTTCAAATCAGGGGTTGTCCATGAAAAAAAGCCTATTCGCTCTTGTCTTTACGGTTCTGATTGCGGGATCTGTTTTTTCAAATCCAATCAGTCAAAATGAAAAGCAATCGATAAAGTCATTTCTTTCCGATGGAAATTACATTGAATGTGATGAAGGCAACGGCGGGACCGTTTTCATAAAAAATTCAAAAATCAACACAATCACCTTCAAGGACGGAAAAATTACGGTCCACTTTCTGAATGGAGAGGAAAACACATTTTCATACGACAGCATTTCAATCGACGACAATAAAAACCTCTTGGTCCGAAAAGATGCAAAATCCAATGCAACAGAAAAAGGAAAGGTTCTGAACATTTATACTTTTAACGATGAGCTTGAAGGAATCATCAGAAACTTTTTCCCGGGCTACAACATTGCCTCAGACCGTATCGGCGACGTTCAGGTAAAGTGGAACATAATTCCAAATTCGTTGGACACTTATCAGATGTCCCTTGACCATATTCTGGCAAATCAGGATACTCTGTCAAACGATGATAAAGTGGACATGTTTATCGTTGAACCGGACTACATCCAGAAATACACCGATTCGCCATACACCTTGGATTTGAAGGCTGACCTGGGAATTACGGACGAAGAGCTCTCTCGCCAGTTCAAGTACACGCAGGACATTGGAAGTGCAGGAGGAAAACTCAAGGCCGTTTCATGGAACTGCTGTCCAAGCGGATTGATTTACCGACGCTCAATTGCAAGGGAAGTCTTCGGCACCGATAATCCGGACATCGTTCAGGAAATGCTTTCCGACTGGACGAAATTCAATGCAGCCGCCGAAAAGGTAAAGTCAGTCGGCTACAGCATGGTTTCCGGTCCGAACGACAATTTTCTTGCATTCGCCGACAACAAGAAAACTCCATGGGTCGTTGACGGAAAAATCAACGTGGACGATTCAATCCGCGAGTGGATTGCACAACAGAAAATGTTCTCCGACAAGGATTACAGCAACAAGGCATATACATGGACCGAAGCGCAGTTTATGGGAATGTCGGGCAACGAAAAAGTGTTCTGTTTTTTTGGACCTTCATGGTTCATCGATTTCGTCATGGCACCGCAGTGTGAGTGGAACAACAGGGATGTCTACGGAGACTGGGCATTCTGCATGGGACCGCAGGGATTCAATTGGGGCGGAACATGGATTTGTGCAGCGGCAGGTTCGGATAACCTTGATTTGGTAAAGGAAATAATCCTGAAAATCACCACGGACGACAAAACGATGGAAAAGATTGCAAGGGAAAATTTCGATTTCGTCAACAACATGAAGGCCATGAGTGAAATTGCAAACAGCGATTACGAAAACAAATTCCTTGGCGGACAGAACCACATCAAGTTTTTAATCGACATTGCAAAGTCTCTGGATAAATCGACACTCACGATTTATGACATGGACATGAACAGCATGCTCATGAATGCCATGGACGTTTATTTCAGACATGCCGCAACGGAGGACGAAGCCTGGGACATTTTCTACGAAAGCGTAAAACTTAAATATCCGAATTTAAAAAAATAATAGATTGAGGGAGAGTTTCAAAATGACAAAGCGACAGAAAGTGGCAGTCACATTAAACGCATTGATTTTCGCTACGACGGTTTTTGCAACGGTCAGCATGATTGTCGGATTTTATTTCATGGGCGACGTAAAGTTCCTTTCAGAAAGCAATTTCCACGCGTTCAAATTTTTTACGGTGGATTCAAACGTTTTTGCAGGACTCGTTGCACTGGCCTACCTGATTTACAGATTTTCACCGGCCGGTAAAAAAAGCACAAAACTTCCAAGGGTGCTTTACGTCTTGAAACTTGCGGCAACAACAGGCGTAACCCTGACCATGATGGTGACAGTCTTCTTTCTTGCACCCGGTTCAACGACAACTTACTTTGCATATTTCATGAACTCGAACTTTTTCATGCATCTTGTGACGCCGCTTCTTTGCATCATCAGCTTTGTTTTTTTCGAACCGACAGGAAAAACTCCCCTTGCAATTTCTCTGACCGGAATCATCCCGACAATTCTTTACGCAGCCTTCTACATTCCGAACATCTTCGTGCATCTGGACAACGGATACGTTTCTCCGACTTATGACTGGTACGGATTTCTTGCAGGCGGATTGAATACGAGTTGGCTTGTAATTCCAATCATGTTCATTTTGACTTGGATTTTTGCAGTCGTCCTTTGGGCGTTAAACAGAAAATTTTCAGGGAATAAAACTCGCTGAAGACTCCATCAAGTCGATTCATTCCGTAGAAAGGCACATACATGAAAAAACTGATTTTACTTGCATCATCAATCTTAATTTCAAGCCTTGCTTTTTCCGGCTCAATCAGCGACAGGGAAAAACATGCCGTCCGAAATTTCCTTGACCATGGCAGTTATGTTGATTGCATAGACGCATACTCTGAGCACACAATCATACCGACCGACAAAATCATTTCGATAGAATTGGACGGTTCAACTGTCAAAATCAAAAATACGGTAAGCGGAAATAAAACCGTAAAATGGAATGTAATCGCAAACGACGAAAACCGCAACCTGATAATCATCGAAGCAGGCAAAAACGTTCCAAGCGTGAAAAAATCACTCCACAGTTTTATGCAGTCGCACCGTTAAAAAAAAGGTTCAATCGGCAAAAAAAAATCCGGCGAACGATGTACAAAACGCACATTCATCAGCCGGATTTCGACAGGACCAGGTTTCAAAAACAAAGCCCGTAAAATCATTTTGAACGCCCGGATTCAAGCATCCAATCTAATAGTCCAGTATTTCCCTAGCGCGAAGAATTATATTTGTCCAGCTGATTTTGAAGTTCGCTGATGACCTTCTCAATGCCGGCAGTCTTCAGTGCAGCCCTGAACCGAGCGACATAAGCTTCAGGATCAGTTTCCTCACCGTAACAAATTCTTCCCATGTATTGTCCCCAAACATCGCTTATTGCAGCAAGTTCAGAACTTATGTTGTCCAAAGACCAGACAATCTGCGGATACGGATAATCAATCTTTACCTTGTCATAGATTGCACTTATCTCTTCAAACTTATCCCATGCAACGCCCTTGTCCCTGATTTCAAGATCGTCGTTTCTTCCCCACCAGTAATTTGTTGAAATTGAGCTGGCATCTTTAATTCCTTCACGGTATCCATCCTTCGTGAGTGTGTACTGAACGCCTTCGATTCCATAATTGAAAAGCCTGTAACATTCAGGGTCGTTTCTGATAAGGTCGTAAACCATCAGTGCACGCTCCGGATTTTTTGATGCAGCGGAAATCGCCATGGCTCCATGAGTTATGGTCATGCTCGTAACGTTACCGGCTTCCTCTCCGAACCAGAAGAATCCACATTCTGCACCGGGGAAGTTTTTCTGTATTGCCGGAACAAGCTGCGAGTACCAAGTCTGTGAATGATGCTGCTCAAGTGAAGATATGCCTTTCTTGAAATCTCCACGGTTATCGGCATCGGTGTTCAGCATGACATTTTCAGGCCATACGCCGATGTTGTGCCATTCCCTCATGAGACGGGCATAATCTACAAGTTCCTGTCCCTCATAAAACGGTGAATAGATTTTGTTGAGGTTGCTCCTTCTGACTCCGAACATAAGGTAAGAATCAATTCCCTCAAGCGGAACATAATCTGACTTTGACGCTATGTATCCGTCACCATGGTAAGTTGAAAGTTCTCCAGACGCGTTCCAACCGATTACACCGGGTTTGTTCGTCTTTACATAACGCAAGTACTTGGTAAGGTCTTCCCAACTGTGGACTCCATTTGAAAGTCCCGCTTCCTTCGCCCAGTCCGTGCGGTACATGAATCCATGGTTAATCCACTGTGCATAATTGTCTTCCGGCAGAAGATAGATTTTATCCTTCATGCGGCACATATCCCAGTGAGCGGCTGAAACGCTTGCATAAGTTTTCGGCGCGTATTTTTTCAGCATTTCATCGGTCATGCCCAGGAAAGTTCCGTTCTTTGCATTCTGCCATGCATCAAGCCAGTCTGAAGCGGTACCGACCAAATCAAGGGTACCGTCCATCTGAGCCAAGGTAACGTCATAATTGAAAAGATAGTCGCTCCACGGAATGTAATAAAGCTGCAACTCTGCATTGACCTTTTTATCAAGGATTTCGTTCAGCTTCTTGAGCATCTTTTCAGTGGCTCCGTTTGTCGGACGGTCACCGGTAGTCAGGTAAGTGATGATGACGTGATGAGACATGTCGTCACCGCTGAATCTTTTTTTTCCTCTCGCACAGGAAAAGAACAGTGTCGCACATGCCAACGCAAGACACGTGCCTCCAATCACTGATTTAATATATCCCTTATGGTTCATCGTATAAAATCTCCCGGCTGAATCTGAAAATCGATTCGATTCATAGATTCGACCAAATGTTTCAACCCCTGAAAGTCACTGCAACAAGCGGCGGCAGACAGACATCGGCAGAGTTACCTATAAAAACAGAGGTTTTTAAAGGTCCTGCATCAAAAATCATCCGTTTTCCTTAAACCTTGAAAAGGTCAATCTGTTCGGAAATGACGGCAATTGAATCCTTAAGCTTAGAAGAAATCTCTGCAAGCTGCTCTCCGGTATGAGTAATCTGACTTGCTCCACTGTGCATGTCGTTCATACTTTCTTTCATGACCGCCGTTGAAGACTGAAGGCTGTTCATCTCCTCCAAAATCATCTTGTTTCCCTCGGCCATTTCGGATGATGCAGAACGGACTTCCATTGTACTGTCATTCATCTGATGAAGTGCATCGCTAATCTGCTTTGAACCGATCTGCTGTTCTTCCATGGCTGATTTAATCTGTTTGACCAATTCATCCGTATTGCGGATTCCCATGGCCACAAGTTCGAACGCCTTGCTTGATTCAACCGAAGCGGCAACCACATCGCTGATTGATTCCTTGATTTTCTTAAGTTCCTGTCCGATTGTCTTTGACTGTACCGTAGAAGTTTCAGACAGTTTCCTGATTTCATCTGCAACGACGCTGAATCCCTTACCTGCATCACCGGCATGAGCTGCTTCAATTGCGGCGTTCATGGCAAGAAGGTTCGTCTGACTTGCGATGCTTGCAATTGCAGAGTTTGCTTCCTGAAGCATCTTTGATTCCTCTTCAATGGAAGAAATCTTTTCGTTCACGCCCTTCTGCTTTTCAGCTCCGGAACTTGCATTATCTTCAAGCAGTGCAAAAGACGCTGCCATCTTTTCAACGGATGAATTTACCGAACCGATGTTTCCAATCATTTCCTGTACGGCGGCAGAAGCTTCCGTCACACCGGCAGCCTGAGTCTCAATCATCTGTTCCAGACGGACGATATTGTCTGAAATCTGATTTACAGTACCTGCAGTCTCTTCAACACCGGCAGCCTGCTCTTCAATGCGACGGTGCATTCCTTCAATGTTGTCCAAAATCTGTGAAATTGAAGAAACCGTGTCGTCCATGCTTGAGTGAAGGTTATCACCGGCAGCCAGCAGCGAAGTCTTTGAGTTTTTCAGCTGATACATGATTGTATGAAGCTTTTCCGTAAATCGGTTGAATCCCTTGACAAGGTTTCCGATTTCGTTGTCTGAATCGATTTCAATTCGGCGGGTAAGGTCTGCGTTTCCATCGGCAATTCCGTTGATTGTCTGTTCAACGACACGGAGCGGCTTGAGCTTGAAGAAAATCAGTCCACCGCTTATGGCAATCAATGCAATGAGGATTACTATGGCGGAACCTATCATGACCATCATGATTCCCGTACCGGTCTGGTTCATCTGTGATGACGAAACTGTAAATGCAAAGCTCCATGGCGTATTGGAAACCGGTGAATAGGTGATGAATTCATCCTTTCCGTCCAATCCCTTGACCCATGCACTTCCGCTTTCACCCAAGCACATGCTTGACGCAACGCTGGAAAGATCCTTGTTTGAAGATTTCAGGAGATTCGTCTTCATGACCATCGAAGGATTCTGATGTTCGATTACGACACCCTCACCGCTTAAGAGCATGGCGTTTCCGGTTTCACCCAGAACGATGTTTCCGACTATTTTCTGAACCATGTCCAGGTTGACCGTCGCAACGAAAAATCCCAAGGTCTTACCGCGGACACGAACAAGATGGCAGATGTGGATGACGGCTTTTTCAGTTATCGGATCAACAACAGGATTGTCAACGTACTGGAATTTTCCGTCCGTTATCATTGCCTTGAAATATGGCGTTGAATTGATGGTTTCGCTGGTACCTGTATCATACCAAACGGTTCCGTCAGGCGTACAGAATCCAACCTGATTGAATTCCGGAGTGCGGCGGGATGCTTTGTCGGAAATCCATTTTATGACTTCCTTTTCATCTCCCGTCTGAACCACATCAGACTGAACGTAAACCCGTACCTCTTTAAGATATGTAGAAATCTTGTTTGTAAGTGCAAGGGAATATGCCGCAGTAATTTCCTGACAGTCGGCTTCATAAGAATCCCTTGCAGTATTCGTTACCGTAAAGGATACAAGTCCAATCTGAATTCCGTTCAGGACCAGAAAAAGGGCTCCTATGATTAAAATAATGGAAAAAGCTATCTTCCCATTTCTTTTGGGGACATTTTCCTCGCCAGCCATTACTATTCTCCCGTAAAAAAGCCACCGACAAAACATCAGGATAAAGCCTAACGACATCAGACGTTAACCCATCATCCAGTGGAATTGCAAGTGACTTTTTAATTCGCTCCCCAAATCAATGGGAAACGCCATGATTAAGGTCATCTCTAAAAACTGACGTCATTAGAGCGTTCCATAAGAAAGTTTGCAACGCAAACCCCGAAGATACCTTAGAAACTCCAGTGCAACCACCCCGGTACAGCAGAAATTTTCAAAGGCCCTCACAAGAAGTCCGAATCGACATACCACGCTGCAAGCAACGAGATATGTCGTTCTCAAAAGGTATCGCAGTCAGATTTCATACCTTTTATTTCGCCCATATTTGCAACGTAGTTTCAAGCTAGGGGCGAGGTATGAAACCTTCCGCACGAATCAATTTACATTCAGCCTTCAATTCTTAACGACATTGAATTATTTTCCGATTGCATGCCGCCTGCAGCAGACTCGATTTTGAAAACAGCCAAGTCAATCAATCAGAAAAATTACGCTGGAAATTGCAAAAGGATTTCACTGGATTTATGAATTTACGTAGCTTTTCCATTACAACTCCCCCTCCAACAATCATAATCAGCAGAAGAACAAACCCCTTTCGGCCTTGTACAAAAGCTTACGAAAAGTAACCATAGACGGATTGGAACAAATATCCGGAAACACATCCGAACACCACGTCCGTTATTCGATTTCAAACTCTCCCAGTTAGCTACCGATGTGGTCGAACAGTACAATTATATCATATTTTATTTATAAACGCTAGTTTTATCAAAATACA
Source organism: uncultured Spirochaetaceae bacterium (assembly GCA_902772605.1). Lineage (GTDB taxonomy): Bacteria > Spirochaetota > Spirochaetia > Treponematales > Treponemataceae > Treponema_D. The sequence goes on along the minus strand of CACYBG010000350.1, from coordinate 596 downwards.
TTTTTAAATTTCCATACCACAAATTAAAACAGTTTTAATTTAATAAAATATGCATTTAATTTTACGGGCGCATCCTGAAGCACCAACCGGAGCAGTTCAGCACACCCAAATTCAAGTGCTTCAGGCCGGGCTTTTCGGGGTTCCGGCAGACGACTGCCTCCATTGCTACGCAACGGCTTCGCCGCCCCTACAATCCCTTGCGCATTTTCCTCCACAACCGACCGTCATTTCCCCCCCCCCACGCCCCAGATGCCGCACCAAACTGTAAACACCCAACAAATTAATGTCGAGTTTTGAAAACTAAAATTTACATCAAAACTCGACATTTAACCTTATTAAACAGAACCCGATGTTCAAGCAGAATCCCCGGCAACCAAGTGCATTCCCCGATGGCTGAGAACAGTCCCGGTGGCTGAGCGTAGTCCTCGGTGGCTGAGCGTAGTCGAAGCCCACATTTCGACTTCGCTCAATGACCACATTTCGACTTCGCTCAATGACCGAATTTTATTGCCACGCGGATTCGAGATTGCTGACGCAATCTCTATGCAATCATAAGATTTAATGTTACACCAAACTGCTTACGCTACGTTTTGTAT
>CACYBG010000349.1 GCA_902772605.1 uncultured Spirochaetaceae bacterium | reverse complement strand
GCAAGGTTTTTGATTACCGCGTCACCGGCATTGTGTCCGAACGTATCGTTTACGTGCTTGAAATGGTCAATGTCCATAAGCACCAAATGTGGAATGCATTTTCCTTCGTGATATTCCTGGATGTAACGCAAGAGAGCGTCGTTCATGGATTTTCTGTTGCTTAAACCGGTCATCGGCTCGACCTGGAGTTCATCAATCAGCTCTTCCTGATTCACGCAATATTTACGGATAAGCGCCTTTTGTTCCTGAGAATTTTTCAGCATCAGTTGGGAAATCAATACGCCGCAGACAAAAATCCCCAGACCTGCAATTCCGGATGCGACGACAGCAATATTGTCGCTGCCGTTCTGGAGCATTGCCAAAATCAGTGACGGCAAAATCACCAGACCGCTGCACACGCTGGTTATGATGGTCAAAAGTACATCTGCAAACATGGTTGAAAACTGAATTACAAAACAGGGAAGCAAAACAAGGAAAATGAAGTCACTGTGGAAAACTGAGACGACACTGCAAAGTATGAAAATCAAAAAGGTGGAGCACCAGTTCTTTACGCGTATGTGGATTTTTTCGGAACTTAGGATGATGGTCGAACCAATCATTACGGTAAAATCGATTATGGTGGGGAGGATAACCTTCAGTTTTATGGCAACATTTCCGGTCATGTATTGCTTTTGATGAGCTCCGGTTATCAGAAGGATTATTTCCAATACAAAAATAATGGGGACTAGAATCCACCCCAGAAGGAGAATGCTTTTGTGTAGACTATTGTAATGCTTTCGATTTTCCTCGCTAAAGCTCATAAAAACTATCTCTATATTTATTGTATTAAACTGGCATTTTTTTAAATCCTTCAAAATTATAAGTCCAAATCTCGAATATGTCTAGAAAAAATTTGCGAAAGCGTTGATATTTATGAAATTTTTTGCAAACGGTGGAATTTTCTGAAGATTAAGCCCATTTTTTTAACTCGTTTTAAATGAATTTTGAAATGCCGGCGAATTTTAAGGTCCATTATCGGCATAAATTTTTTTTCCTTTAACAGTTCTATTGATTTATATCACGCAAAAAATTATAGTAAATGTGGACTATTATTTTAATTTTATAATTCAAATGTTGATTCAACCTTAAAAACAGGATGGGGTGTATAATGAGAAAAACGACATTGTTTGGTATCGCGGCGATTTTGTCGACGATGGTTTTCTTTGGCGCGTGCAATTCTGAAAGCAAGAATGCAGCCGTCGCATCAAGGAGCGAAATCAGTCAAAACTCGCTTTCCGACGTCTTTGAAGTAATAGACTTTTTACCGGGAGAGGAACTGCCTTCGGACGCAAGGTATCCTGAAATCCAGATTCAGTTTTCCGAACCGGTAATTGCACTTTCGGAATTGGGCTCTGCGGTTGAAAAATCTCCTTATGTTTCGATTGAACCGGAGATAAAGGGAACCTATCATTGGTACGGCTCAAGTCTTCTGTCGTTCGTTGCAAGCGAAGAGATAATTCCTCAGAGGCTTTACACTGTTAAGGTTGCTCCGGATATTGTTTCTGCAAGTGGAAAAACGCTTACGGGACAGACGGAATTTAGGTTCCACAGTGAAGAGCTGAAAATCGTTTCTCTGATTCCGGGTTTCCAGAAGTTTAAGGACGGCCAGGGTTCCACATATTATTCGGAATATTATGGAGTACCGGTTCCATCTGCAATGGATTTGGGTGTCAGCTTCAATTCTCCGGTTGATCCTGTTGAAATCCAGAAGCACCTCAAGATTGTCGATTCAAACGGAAACAGCCTTTCATTTACTGCAGAAGCTTCAAATCTGGGTGATGAAGCAAAGAATTCAAAGAACATTATTCACCTGACGCTTTTGGACACTCCGAACGAGGGCGATAAAATCCAGATTAAGCTGCCTGCCGGTTCACGTGCGGAAGAAAACGGATATCCGACAAGTCTGGACAACGAAAAGACACTCCCGATACGAGAACCTTTTAAATACGACTCATATGAGGTGGAAGCTGATTCATATGGATGCAAGAACATCGTTATGCTTGACTTCAGTGCCGAGCTCAAGAAAGATCAGGAAGAGGAAATCCTGAAAAAACTGACATTCAACAAGGACATAAAGATTACGAAGGATAACATCGGCATAAACTACAGCCAGATTTCACTTTACAATCTTCCTGTCACTTACAATGATTCCTTCACAGTTACGCTCCAGGCGGGCATTGAAGATTCCAGTGGACGCAAGACAAAGGAATCCATCACTCTTGACGTAACAATCCCGAATGCAAAGGGAAGGGTTTCATACAAGGCATATCAGTCATTCGCAATGCTCGAGGCACAGTACACTCCGCGTCTTGCATTCATGCACAGAAATATAGAAGGAAATGCAAATTATGAAATCAAGGGAGTTACTGAACTCAATGGAAAGAAATCAAGCAAGGGACGCAAATCGGTAAAGCTTGAAAAGGGTGCACAGAATCAGAATACGCTTGAAACCGTTGAACTTTCCGATCTGCTTGAAGGCACTGCATCCGGTCAGTATCACGGTGCAATCAGATTTACGTCATCCATTCCGTATCAGTCAACCAAATACAATTGGGAGACCCGCAAGACTGAACCGACCGTATACACAAGCACTCACGACCAGATTATCCAGGTCACCGATTTGGGTATGACGGTCCGCTATGGATACAATCAGGCTGTCGTTCTGGTTACGTCACTGTCAAACGGAGCGCCGGTCGAAAATGCAAGGGTAACGGCTTACAGCACGGGTTATTCAGCATACGACCCGGGTGAAATGGAAAAATTCCTCCAGAATCCGGGTGCTGAAAAGACTCTTGGAACTGCAACTACAAATTCAAAGGGTCTTGCAACAATCAATTTTGCCGGTGGAGCCATAAGCAATGCAAAGAACATATTCTTCCAGGCAAAAACCGATGACGATGCAGCAATCTTCATACCGAGCGGACACAACAGATGGAATTCTTCCGTTACTGAACTCGCTTATCCGGAAGATGGAGACGATTTGCACCATTACGCATTCATCTTCACCGACCGTGGACTTTATAAGCCTGGTGAAACGGTAACGTTCCGCATAATCGACAGGACTCTCCAGGAGGGATACTACTCTCCATACGGCGGAAAATACACCATCAAGCTTTCCGACCCATGGTGGTGGGATGCGAAGACATATCAGGAAAAAACCGGTATTACGACTGCATACGGAACGAGCTGGGGTGAATTCAAGATTCCTGAGGACATGAAGCCAGGTCAGTACTGCCTTGCATACAGTCATGACGATACGGAAGAAATCGAACGCTGCTACATCCAGGTTCAGTATTTTGAATCTGCAAAGTTCGAGGTTTCAACTGCAATCGATAAGGAAAAGACCTATTTCACGGGCGACAGCATTTCTGCAACAATAAGCGCAAAATATCTTGGCGGCGGAAGCATGGGTGAAAGTACATACTCATCATACTGGTCACGCACTCCGGTACGCTTCAGCAGTCCAAAATTCAGCGACATGAGCTTCGGTCCCGTTGATGGATATTACGATGGACGCACATCACTTGATTCTGCATCAGGAAAACTTGACGGAACCGGTTCGACAAAAGTCGTTCAGAAAGCCGGCGGTGAAAAAATCAAGGGCATTCCATATTCATACAGCGTACAGACTACAATCCAAGATTCAGGAAACCAGGCGATTTCTTCAAACGGCTCGGTAACTGT
>CACYBG010000348.1 GCA_902772605.1 uncultured Spirochaetaceae bacterium | reverse complement strand
GCCCACGAGAGGTTCAGCCGGTCACGACATTCATCCGAAGAACCATAGCCGACCGAAAGGTTTCTGATTGACCTGCCCTCTTCAAACGGAAGTTCCAACGCGGAAAAAGAGTCGAAATCCTGCATAAGCGGCATAATGCATACAGACCAGATTTTTCCGTCCTTCAATATGAACGCCAATCTGCCGTTTCCCGCATCGACAGGAGAAAAAACGGTCTGACCGTCGGAAAATCCAAAGCGCCCGACATAATCCAGCGAACGCAGGCTCCCGTCCTTTTTTCCAAGATTCATCTTCCAGACTGAAAATGCACAGCTTGAACATTCGGTCGAAACCATGCACAGATATTTTTTACCCCCGGATTCAATAACCGCACCGTCACGGATTGAAAGGGCCGGAACCTTTTTCATGGACTTCGACTTCATGTCGTAGACGTGGGCTTCTGTCCTTGAACTTCCATGGTTTATCCCGACAGAGCAGACCACCATGAATCGACCGTCGTTGGAAAGCCTTATCGAAGAGACGTTCCTCATGGCAAAAAGTTTCCTTGATTTACCGATGCCGCCGTCCGTCCAGGGAGCATAATGCACGGATGATGATGCAGAATCAATCCATGCAATTCCGTCGACGCTGGAAGTCAGGGAAGCATAAAATGCACCAGATGATTTACCGTTGCCATAAAAATCGACTCCGTCAATCGAATCGGGAGAAGCCGGAATGTCGGGCAGTCTGATTGAAGACTTGAACGCCTCCCATGCATCGGAAAATGAAAAACCGTAGACCTTCCTGAAAACCCATTCATAGGTCAATCCACCCATGTTGATTCCCTCATACCAGAACCGGGCGTATTTTTCCCTTCCATATTCGTTCTGCAGCCACTCGGAAAAAGGTCCTCCGAAATCATAGCATATGCCCGAACGCGAAAAAATGTCCCCAGCACCGGTCACCTGGGTATACGACGGAAAATCCCCCTGAAGCAGAGCCTGCCTGTAAGCGTGCATGAAAAATCCGTCGTTAAGCCTGCCATCTCCGGAACGGCTTTCCTCCACTACCGAAGCACCCTCCTTTATCATGGAAGGCATGTTGATTAAGGTCCCCAGATTGTATGCATCGCCCATAATGGACGCAAGTGTCTTCCAAAACGGAGAGCGCATGTTGATTGTAACCGCGTGAGTCAGTTCGTGCCTGAATACATCCTCCACGCCCGATTCAAACACGGCAAGGTCTTCAATCGGAACGGCATCATGGACGACTATGTGGTTTGCGCTGTAATTGGTGAAATATGCGTTCAATACGTCGGTGGAAGGACTCAGGGTTACGGTCATCCTGAACTGAGGCTCCGTACCATGGTCGGCACAGATTTCCGCATAGATTGCATCGGCAGATTCATAAAGCTTCAATGCAGATTCAGCGGACCTGGCGGGATAGATTATGTCGAACCAGACCGTGGAAACCATGCGTATGTCTTTTTCGCCCCACATCAGACCGGAAGCCGAAAAAAGACTTGAAATCGGAAAAATCAAAAGGAAAAGACGGATGATGAAAGACCTTTTCAAAATCAACTCCGAAATTAAGCAAAAAAAAATCCGACCGTTTGATGGATACAAACAATCGGATATATTCTAAGGCGTCTGACGGAATCGGACCGTCCGATAATGGTTTTGCAGACCATCCCCTTAGCCACTTGGGTAAGACGCCATAACGAAATATATAATACTGATTGATTCGAATACTGTCAATAGGCTTATCAAAGAATTTATCGAATTTCAGAAAAAACACCAAAGACGGCCATTTTCCGACTGCAACGACTTTTACGGGCTGAGCGTTAACCAGTGTGCAGAGACTTTTTCGGACAGCTCGGGAACATTCCTTACCCTCAATCCATCCAGGGCGTTTACATACATCGTGTCAATCAACCTGCCGTCCTTAAAATATCCATCCGCTTTGGCAGATGCATAAAAGACGCAAGTGAAAGCACCATGCAAATCAGAAACTTTTTCATCCTCTCCTCCGACAGAACCAACTCTCGAATCAAGTCCGGAACAAAATCATTTGGTTATCCTGATTACGTTCCTTTCCGTAGAAAAATGAGCGGCCTTGTACTTCTGCCATCTGGATTTATTCCCATATGCTTCAAGAGCCCCGCCCAGATTTTTCGACAGGAGCTGCCTTAAAGAAACGTACATCGGATCCGAGAAAATCTTACTCAAAACCTTGAAAGCCGTATCGATTCCATCCCCGCCATCTTTCATCGTATAGCATGCGGATATGAATGCCGTAGCGACCATGGAACGGATATCCTTATGAACTTCCAGGAACTGATTTCCCCATGTGGTTTCCATAACGCCATCCTCATAATCAAGCATCACGACGAAATCATCCTCCTCGGAACACTCGAATATGAATCTGCCGGCACGGTAATCGTTCGAAAAGTTTTTTGCACCGTCAACCCTAAGCCGGGTGAAAAACCTGCTCGGTACGTCAACGGAAACTTTTGCCTGGACTTCAAATTCGGAAGCCTGAACGGCAGTAGACTTACAGCCTGCAATAAAACAGACGGCCATTGCAATCAATGCTAAAGAAACATTCTTAACGGCTTTCATTTTTCCTCTTGATAAAACCTTTTCATCGATAAAACCATTTCAATGAACCCGAAATGCAATCCAAAATCCGTACGAAAGGTCCATAGATAAGTTCAATTCTATTTTAAAACAGCCTTGAAATTCAAGTCATAAACCTCATTTTCTGGTCGATGAAGCAACGTTTTCCAATTCTCCGTCTATCGCACGCTTCACATAATCAATGAAAACCGGAAATTCAGGTTTCTCCCTGAAAAAAGAGTCCGTCGTGTAATGCGTATTTGTCTTCAAATCGTTTATGCCGATGACATAAAAAGATTCGTCAAGCAGCGCATCATATTCCAGATTGACGGTCTTTACGACTTTCCCCTTCGACTTGACGTTGCAGGTAAACGGAGAATAAAAGACTCCCTTCTGAACAATCTTTTCATAGACATTCACATCATAACCGTTGTGCTCAAAAGAATATACGAAGAAAAAATTCATTTTCTTTATGTCCTCATCCTGAGTTGATTCCCATATGTTCTGAAGCTGCAATTCATATTTTGAAGCAAGTTCATATTCACCGTTTCCGTAAAGTATCAGCACCATGATGTTGTTCATCGAAAAACTGTTCGGATCATAATCCAGATACTGCTCGACATACGGACGGGCGTTTTCATAATCCTTCATTTCATACAGGACGAACGCCACCAAATATGTAGACTCCGGACAATTTTCTATTTCATGAAACCTTGAATAATAGAAAAGCGCACTCTCATAGTCCTCCATGTCCTCATAAATTCCTCCAAGAATCCGACATGCATCCGAATCATTTTCGTCCATTTCAATGCATTTTTTCAGACATGGAATCGCTTCATCATATCTTCCACTATAATAGTAGCTTCCCGCAAGATAATAATACGCCGCCGAAAAATCAGGCTCCATCTGAATTGCCATCTTCAGATATTTCTGCGCCTCATCATCCCTCTCAAGCTTGAAACAAGCAAGCCCCAGATAATAACAGTCGCCTGCAGAATATGAAGTTTCATCGGCTTTCGTTATCGTCTCGATTATTTTTTCATAACAATCCTGCTTCAAAAGCTTTTCATATTTTTCGTTCTTAAACTCTGAAGGATTCGAAAAACACAATCCCGCCACCAGACACAAAATGATTAACGCCGTTAACTTTTTCATATCATCACCCTCTTTCAATTCCTAATTTTCAGTCGATTCATCAGTAGCTTTAATTCTATCAGATTTCAAGAAAAATATCATCAGGTTTAAACAGGATTAAACAAAACTTTATTCAAGCGGGCGTCCCCCTGCGCTTCGCTCCGGGTCGGCAGTTCCACCCTTCGCTAACGCTCATTGCTTCGCAACTTCGGGGTTCCATTGCCTGACGCAGAAAACCAGTC
>CACYBG010000347.1 GCA_902772605.1 uncultured Spirochaetaceae bacterium | reverse complement strand
TTTGTCATTTTTCATCTCCCCATCTTATATTTTAGGACTTTGTTTTTGCATGCACTCACGCACTCTCCGCACAAAATACATTCCGCAGTTTTTATTTCGCCACATTCCGCAAGCGATTTTACGTTAAGGCTCATGGGACATTTTTTTTCGCACATCCCGCATCCCGTGCATTTTGATTTTTCCGATTTAATCTTCAGCTGCGGAAGATGTAAAAAGTGACCGACCTTGCCGCCAAAAATCATGAACGGAGCCATCCAGCAGATGTAGTGGCAGTTTGCTCTTTTTCCATGAACGATTGCTGGAATCAAAAATAAAATCACAATGCCGTAGTAGATTACATAATTGTAGATGCTTGAAATTGAAATGCCGTGGTCCGTCATAAAAAACGGCTGAACCGTGTATCCGCCTTTTCCAAGAACGTGGCACACAATTATCCCGGAAATCCACACGAGCCAGATTCCGTATTTTATGTAATTGCGCCAACCCTGTTTCGGTGGCTTTGGTGAAAACTGTGCAAAACATTCGCCCATGCATCCGGTCGGACAAAAAAATCCGCACCAGAGTCTGCCGAAAAACATGCCGAACAAAAACATCAGCGTAAAGACAATGAAGCTTCCGTTGATTATGTGATTAAACGCCGCCATGATTATAAGGTACGGAGAAAAATACCAGATTGTAATCGGAAAGAGCAGCATTGAAATTATGAGCGTGAACCGCCGGATTCTCTGCAATGTCATAAAACAGACCTCCTTTTTGTTGCCAAGTTTGCTTGTCATCGTTTTGATTATAATCATACCAAGTTTACTTGTCAATGCTTGTGCGTTTTTTTTGTCACGCGGATTTTGATTTTACGATTGATGTGATAAAGGCGGGGAAAATATTTTCCAGATTTATTGCGACATCCGTTGTGCTTATTTTACAATCTCCCAATGTCCGTTTTTGTCTGCTCCCACTCGTTTGATGATTCCCTGCTCCTGTAATTTTTTCATGTTTTTATTTATGTTAAGGCGTGCAATTCCAACAATAGATGATAATTCATCTTGCGTAATAAATGGATTTTCTTTAATTGCATCAATTATTTTCTGTTGGTTTACAGTAATCTTTACAGTTATCTTTTGAGTAATCTTTGCGGTATCATTTGTATGTTGATTTTGCACCGAAGTTTTTTGTTCGTTATCATTAAAATCAGCTTCCATAGATTTTTTATAATCTGCTATCTGGTGCCTAAGATTTTCAATATGATGTTTTAGCATAAAGTCTATAAACTTTGAAGAATCTTCATAGTCCTGGCTCAGAGAAAGAGACTGTATATATTCTGCACGACTTTCTTTTTTTACAATGGAAGGAATAATTTCGGCTTCATACTGAATCATATTCATAATCAAGCGGCTCATTCTTCCATTTCCATCTGCCCAAGGATGAATGGAAACTATTCGGTAATGAGCTTCAAAACTAAGCTCATAGATTTTTTTGGTATTTGATTTATCAATTTCCTTTCGTTCTTCATTTATCCATTGGCAGAATTTTTCCAGTCTGTCCGGAACTTTCTGCCATGCAAGATATGATTTTCCACCATGACCGGCACTTACATTTAAAAGTCTAAGTTCCCCTTTTGCAGATGAAAATTCCCCTGCTATAGTTTTATATGTTGAACCGGTATTTTTCATGACAAGGGCTGCAAGCTTACATAAGAGTTCAATTGAATAATCCGTATGTTTTTTTGCGTAAACAAAACTCTGCTCGTATGCGGATTTCAAATCCAGATTCATCAATTGTTCTGTCATCGGCTTATTGGCAGAAATACCCTGATCAAACAAAAGTTGATTTTCTATTTCTGTTACGGTTGAACCTTCAATTGCAGTTGAGTGAGTAATAATTGAATAGAGATAGAATTTATCATAATCAAGCTGCTGCTGAATGCCGAGCTGAATATATTCTTCTAAGGCACTATCAAGTTCACTGTTCAACTTTTACTCCTCTGTAGTTTGATTTTGCCATTTCAATATCAACATTATTCTATCACACAGCAGCGTCAATGAACAGCACTGCAATTATGGCTTGTTACAAAGATGGTTTTGAAAGAATGATTCGGGCTAAGTTTCAGAAATTGAATTGGCAGAAAAAGTTAAAGTAGATTTTTTGAATTGTGAGCGGACAGCGGATTTTGATTTTACGATTTGTTTCACAGCATGTCTTTATTCACCACCCCAATCGCGGCCCCGGCTGCCGAGTTGCAAGAGATTGTGAAGCGAATGATTTTCAATGTGCCGGGGGACTTGGAGATATGCCACGGAT
>CACYBG010000346.1 GCA_902772605.1 uncultured Spirochaetaceae bacterium | reverse complement strand
CAAATCTTCATCTGAAAGGGCTGATATTTTTTGAACGAAAAGATTTTCATCGTAAAACGGATTTTCAGGATTTGTGATTTCAGTTTCATCATAGGCACTTGTGAGGGTTTCCAATATTTCGACTTGAATCTGCTCGCTTATCTCTGAGTGTTCCTTTGCAAAATCAAGCAAATCCTTTTGACTCTGATTTTCTGTATGCAAAAATTTTTCAGCTTCACTTGCGCTCAGATTTTCTGAAAACGGCAGTTTTTCTTCCTGTAATGTAGAAGAATCCATCAAATCAAAAATACTTTGCGTAAGTCGTTTTCGCTCAATCTCATCGCCGAATTTTGGGGAACCGAATTTTTCAAATTTACGAATCTGCTTATTCTCGGAATAACTTTTTTCAACATTCAGCTGCAATTCTGCCTCAGCTTTGTTTGAGAAAGAGAAAAACTTTTTCCAGATGGACTCAAGATCATCTTTTGAAAGCTCAGCCGTGCTGTGGGCAATCGCATTCCGTACCACCCTGCTTTCATTAAGGAATGAAAACCGCTTGTAGTTCGTCTTTACAACGCTTTCGTGAAAAGTGCGGATTCGTTCATTGAGCCAGGAAATCTTTTCCTCATCAAGAGAGTTGATTTCTGGAGCAGACGGATATTTCTCCTTGATTTTTTTCAGCTCGTCCAATGCGAAAAGAGAATATCTGCGTGACTTGTCGGAAATATGATGCGCCATAATCTACAATGCCAATTTACGAATTAGAAGAACATTAAACTTATGGTCTAAAGTCGTATGATCTGCTTCTCCATTATCAAAATCAAAACAATGCGCAGATCCAGTGGATTTTGTCGTAGAACTCCAGTATTTTCCGTGTAAGTCAAAATCATTTTCTTCGTGCGAATTTTCATAAATCTTCTTCAGCTGTTCTATGGTCGGAAGCTGCCAGCCGGAATTATATGGCTCCGAAAAATCCTTGCCATATTCTTCAGCTTTTTTCTTTGCCGTTGAAAAATCGCATTCGCCAAATTTAGCACAAGCTATTCCATAAGCCGAATTCTCCGTGCTGCCTTTCAAGCAAATTTTTGCAAGAATATCTTTGCCATCAATATCTTCATCGGATTTTTTATATGTTCCGTCTTTCAAAATAATGTCACCAAGCTCAAAATCAGACTTTACATTTTTATCGGAAGCATAACGCGCGTGCTGTTCTTTGAGTTTGAGCTTTTTATCTTCCAGAGTCTTGATTGATTCGTCAATTTTGCTCAAAAGTACCTGCTTGTATTTGCTTGCATTTGCAAATATATTTTCTGCGAAAGGCTTTTCATGCACAGTTTTAAATGCTGTTAAATCTGCAATCTCCGTGTCGATTTTTTCGACAATAGGATTATAGTTTTCTTTATCAAAAGATTCTATCATGGTCTTTTTGGCGACTGGTTCAAAGAGTTTTGGAGTCTTTTCGTCATAATGAGCCGGAACAGCAGGGATTGCCTTCGTTTTTTCTACTTTGAATTCCCAATTACATCTAATAGTATCTCCAGTTCTTGAAAATGAATAAGACGCATAAAGATCTCTATTTGAATTATATATATTGTGATATGAATAATAACCATCATCATTAATGCCAACATACCATTCCTGCCCATCATCAATGCGAGAACATACATAACATTCCTCTTCATTAATTGTGACAATTTTATCAGCTTCTGGTTTAGCTGGTATTTCTTCGACATACTCAAACCACTTTTCATTGACGGAATTCTTAAAATCATCAACCCTATCTGAAATATCATCAATGGCACTGCTTGAACTCAGTCCATTCTGCATTAAAATCTTCTCGACAATTCTGCCGGCTTCATCATGCTGCTTGTCAGTATTCCAGATTGCGTACTCAATCAAGGAGCAGTCCATCAAATCCACGGAATCCCGGCCGTTCAGGAATGCGCTTGTCTTCAGAATGTGCACAATCTTTTTCCAGCGGCGGTCTGAGACATACCATGCCTCGTCTCCCTTGTGATTTTCATCATTGTTCAGAAGCGCAAGTTCTTTTCTGATTCCGCTGATAACGGCCTTTGCCTCCTCGCTCAACTCAATCTTGTTGATTTCGTCCTGCCAAGCTTTTACATCATCAAAATTAAGCAGATAAGGCTCGATTTTTGAATACAAT
>CACYBG010000345.1 GCA_902772605.1 uncultured Spirochaetaceae bacterium | reverse complement strand
TTCATGCCGAAAAGCAAAAACGAGAGGCTTCCAACCAACTGGAGAATCGTGACAACAACGTTCATGTCTCCAGTCTATCGGATTTTGGCCTTGTTTTCAATCGAAAAAGTGTCGTTTTAGAATTCAGCAGAAAAATAATAGACCTGGCTGAGTATGTCGGATTCCGTCGCCCTGTGGGAAATGATGCCCCATCCGTCGAATTTTCCGTTTATCAGGTCCATTTCGTTTATTATCAGTCCGACCGCTATGTCGTTGTCCTTGAATTTACTGCTGATTTTACTGATTGCAAGGTCATAGACGGCCTTATCCTTTTCGGTCATCTCTTCCGGCTCAAGCTCTACGAAGGTTGAAAAACTTCCTGCAAAACCGACAATCTGAAAAACGGTCTGTTCCTGAACCGATGCGACTTTCAGCATGATTTCAAAATCTTCGCGCGTTGCAGTGTTGAACAGAAAGAACATGGCAGAATCTTCGTCGTAAGCTGGTTTTTCGGGTTCAGGGATAGGTTCTTCAACTGTTTCTGCCGGAACTTCAACTTCAACCGGCGTTTCCACTGGAGCTTCTTCCGGTTCGACAGGCTCCTGTTTAGGATGCTTTTCCTTTGCATAGATGGATGCACAGAAAAACAGAATCGTTACAATCGACAGAATTTTTTTAGAAGACATAATGCTACCCCTCAAAATTTCACCCCTGCATAAAAAATTCTTGACTTATTTTAATGATGTGATGGGAATCTCTGTAAAATACCCGAAGTAGAGTTTTTGGAGATACCCATAATTTAGTCCATATCGATGAAAAATACAAGCCCCAACGTTTTTTTTATCGGATGATTGCCTTGACGACTTGATTCGTGCGGTAGACTGTCTGGCGGAGAGGGGGAGAAGGCATAAAAAATCCCCTTGAAACTTCTTTTGGAAACCTCAAGGGGTACAAATGGATAAAAACAGCATCAACGATGTTGGTTTATTATTTTTTTGTCGCCCGCCGTAAAACGGGTTTGATTTTTTTTAGGCTTACTCGATGTATCCTTCAAATGCGTAGATGATTGTATCCATATTTTCGTTCGTCACCGTGCTTGTTACGAACACATGGCCTTCGCATTTTCCGCTGTAGTCGTCGTAATCGGAAATAAGTATGCTGACATACACTCCGTAGCGGACGAAATTGTCCTCAAGCTGATTCATGACGAAAGAATATGCTTCTTCATCGTCATCATCTATTTCCTCTGAAGGAATGAGGCCAAATTCCAGATCCGATAAATCCAACGCTTCAGACAGCAAATTTTCGATGATTTCGTCATATCCGCTTCCGTCATCAAATTGATCCCAGAACTCGTCTGTTGAAGCTTCTCCAATCTTGTAAATCGTAATGTCGTTCGAACTGTATGCAAAAGCCGAAACGCATCCGATTACAAGTGATGCTGCAAGTGCCAAAAACTTTTTCATAATTTATGCTCCTCTTTTTATGCAATTAATATGAAAACTCGGTTCCGTTCCCATGTGCCTGAAGCCGATTCCTTCGATTACTGGAATTCGAAGTAATAGACGTAGCAGCTGATGTCCTTCTTTGAAATGTAGTGGGCGAAAATCATGTATCCGCTGATTGACTCTGCATCTTCATCGATTTCGTTGATTCCGAATGCGCCGAATACTGAATTCTTCTTTGTGTTTGATGGAATCTGTGACTGCATGTAGTCGACAAGCTCAAGAACTTCGTCATTGATGTCGTCGGCTTCCAGCTTGCAGCATTCTGCGAGAGTGAGATCTGCCTCACCGATCATTTCGGAAACCATTTCGGCAATGTCATCGTTGCTCAAGTCATCCAATTCAGCTTCAAAATCCTTGCGGGTCGTGGAAGTGTCAATCAATTCCACAAAAGCTGTTTCATCATCGAATGCAAATGCAGCAACACAACTGAGCATCAGGATAGATGCCAAAGCAAAAATTTTTTTAATCATTTTCATACAAGCCTCCAAAACTAGTATTGTAATAATGTAAGCCTTCACGAAAAAAACTTAGTTTGATTCCGTGCTTAGGTCTGTTATAAAATGGATTTATTGGTTTGTCTACTCCCTAAAAGGGTAGTTTTAAAAAATTTTGAGAAATTCGTTGTTTTTTTGGGGAAAATCGGGTTGTTTCGGGGAGTTTTTGGAAAAAGGGGCATCCACGGTTGTTTCATGGACGCCCGATTCGTTTGTTATTCGCTTTTAGTCGATGTTTCTCATGTCGGCGATGTCTGCTTCGTAGTCTACGCCTTCCACGTCAAATCCATTGATTATGAGGAAGTCGTGGCGCAGTCCGTCAAGGTCAACCATGTCGGTCACGTTTTCTTCGGTAACGTTCGGCATGATTTTGTCGACTTCTTCCTGGACTTTCGGATCCATCTCCCAGTCGTCTATGCGGATTCTGTTCTCTGAATCAACGGGAACATTGCCAGGTCCGTTGTTTTCACCGGTGTACAGGCGTTCTGCAAAAAGGCGTTCCATCTGTTCGATGCATCCTTCATGCGTTCCGTTCTTTTTCATGACCTTGAAGAGGATTCCGAGATAGAGCGAAATGATCGGGATGACTGCCGATGAGCGGGTTACGAGTCCCTTGTTTACGCTTACGTATGCTGCTCCGCCGAGTGACTTGAGTGAAGAATCGATTGTCCTGGCTGTCTTTTCCAGGTCCTTCTTTGCTTCACCGATGGTTCCGTCGCGGTAGATTGCATGGCTGAGTGCCGGTCCGATGTATGAGTATGCAACCGTGCGGCATCCTTCTGCAAGAACGTCGGCTTCCTGGAGCTGTTTCATCCATCTGGCCCAGTCTTCACCGCCCATGACCTTTACCGTATCGGCGATTTCGGTTCCCTGAGCAGGTTCCGTGCTTGCCTGCGTGATTTTTCCGGTCATCATGTCCAATGCGGCTCCGGCATAAACCTTTCCGATCGGCTTGATTACGGATTTGTAGAGGACCTGAGTGTCCGGATCAGTGCGTACCGGGCTTGCAAGGCTGTATATTACGAGGTCGAATTTTACGCCCCATTCCTTTGCCTGTGCGATGACCTTTCCGCGCGTTTCATCGCTGAATGCATCTGCGTTGAAAGTGACGGACTTGAGTCCTGCAGCCTGTGCTTCCCTGTCGAATTCCTTGTTGTTGTACCAACCCGGGGTTCCGTATTTCTTTTCTGAAGCTTCCTTTTCGAATGATACGCCGATCGTGTCTGCACCGTATTCAAAAGCGGCACTGATTCGGCTTGCAAGTCCGTATCCGGTTGAACAGCCAAGTACAAGGACGTTCTTTGGTGCCTTTCCACCTTCTGCTGCTGATTTTACACCGCGCTTGGCTTTCTGGGCCTTTACGTAATCAATCTGACGTGCGGTATCCTTTGCACAACCAATCGGATGGGCGTTGATGCAGATGTTGCTGCGAATCATTGGCTTAACAACCATTTTATTCTCCTTACATGCGTTTATATGTGCGTTCGGTTTAGATTTTATGGCCGAGGGATTTAGTGGGCGTTCAAAAGGCATCGTCATGATGAACCTGATTGATGGCCTCCAGCTTGGCCGGGAAATGACGGTACCGACGGGCGACCACGTTTCCCTAACCTATGTTTTATACAAAATGACACTTTTCGTCAATTTGTCAAACTGAAATGTAGGGAAATCCGTGGAATTTTTTTTGATTGAACCGTTTTTTCAGTACATCTTGTAGATTGCGAGGAAATGCAGGACGCTTCCAGCCAGTGCAAAGACGTGGAATACGCAGTGTGCACCCTTGTATTTTCCAAGTGCGGCGAAAAATACTCCGACCGTATAGGAAATTGAACCGCAGAGAAGGATTGTCCTGTCCATGGTCAATGTACCTGTTCCGGCGTTGTAGAAGAAAATCGTCATGCCCCAGCCGATTGCAAGGTATGTGAATGCGGCGAAATCACGCAGACGTGCCCCGAAAACGCAGTAGAGTGCAATCAATGCGGCTAAGATGCCCCAGAGTATTGAAAGCGGCAGTATGTATCCGCTTCCGAACTTGGCCATGATTAAGGGAGTGCAGGTTCCGCCGATTAAAAAATAGACGGCCGAATGGTCCAATATGGAGAACACTTTCCTTGCCTGATGAGGTGTCAGTGCATGGTAAAGCGTTGACATCATGTACATTACGAACAGGGACGCACCGAAAACCGTATAGGATGTCAGCATGAGAGTTTTTTCCGAACCGTTGAAGTAGAGTGCCGCACGGATGATCAGGAGTGCCAATGCCGCAACGCTCAATCCCGCTCCGATACCGTGGCTTATGGAATTGAATATGTCTTCTCCCAGCGAGTACTGCCTTGGCTGCCTTGAGTTGTATGCCATCCTTGCGTTCTGCTTCTGGATTCTGAGGGCCTTTTTCCTTTCCTTTTCCTCTATCCGTGCCTTGACCTGCTCCGGATTTTCAGCGTACAGAAGGTTCAGCTCCCTGATTTTTTCCTTTGTCTGCGTCTTGAGTGTCTTGATTGCCGCCTTCTTTTTTGCAGCGTAAGATTTCCTTCTGATTTTTTCTGAAATGTCAGCCATAAAAACCTGCCTTTTTCGGAAAATCCGGATTTCCATGTAAAACACGGGAACCTGAAAATTCCATTTTCTAAGGAATCGCCGATTTTGCATGTTGCATCAACCGGCGGCTCCTTAAAATTATGACATAAAATTTTTCTTTGTAAAGGGATGGAGTAAGGTGATGGACGCTTTTTTACTGGACGCGCCCTTAGGGACTTGCCGATTAATGCACGGAGCATGAATCAGCGGTTTCCTTATTTTACTTCGACCTTTTCGATGTGTGCGCCGAGCGACTTGAGCCTTTCGACGAGGTTTTCGTATCCGCGCTCAATCTGATATACGTTGCTTATTACGCTTTCTCCGTGTGCCGCCATGGCCGCTATGACCATCGCCATTCCTGCACGGACATCCGGTGAAACGAGGTGTTCCCCGTGAAGTACGCTCGGTCCCGTAACGACTGCCCTGTGAGGGTCGCAGAGTGTGATTCTTGCACCCATGTTCAAAAGCTTGTCCACGAAGAACATCCGGCTTTCAAACATCTTTTCGAAAATCAGTACGGTACCTTCGACCTGAGTAGCCACAACGGTCATGATTGAAGTCAAATCCGGCGGAAATCCCGGCCACGGACTGTCGTCAATCTTCGGAATCATTCCGCCAATGTCGGTGTTTACGCGCATTTCCTGGCCTGCTGAAACCGTAAGCTCGTCTCCGTCTATGTCCCAGCGTATTCCAAGTTTTCCGAACGAAATCCTGAGGGGCCTCAAGTCCTTGGCGTTTACACCCTTGATGGTGATTGAGCCCCTTGTTGCCGCTGCAAGTCCGATGTAGGAGCCTATCTCCATGAAGTCCGGTCCGATTGTAAAGTCGGTGCCCGAAAGTTTCTTTACGCCCTCTATGGTCAGGATGTTCGAGCCGATTCCGCTTATCTTTGCACCCATGGAATTCATCATCCTGCACAGGTCCTGAACGTGCGGTTCCGATGCTGCGTTGGTGATTTCGGTCTTTCCTTCAGCAACTACGGCCGCCATGATTGCGTTTTCCGTTGCCGTAACGGATGCTTCGTCCAGAAAGATTTCGGTACCGACAAGCTTGTTTGCCGTAAATTCGAATTTTCCCGTCGTGGTGACCCTTGCTCCAAGTTCTGCCAGTGCAAGGAAGTGTGAATCCAGCCTGCGCCTTCCGATTACGTCTCCACCCGGCGGAAGCATGACGGCCTTTCCGCATCTGGCAATAAGAGGTCCTGCAAAAAGGATTGACGCACGGATTTTCTTTCCGAGTTCCTGAGGAATCGTGTTTCCGTTGAGTCCCGATGCATTGAATTTCCATGCATGGTCCCCGATTTTTTCTGCGGACACGCCCATGGACTGAAGTATTTTTATCATGACGTTGGTGTCTTCGATTTCCGGAACGTTCCTGAGGATTACGTCCTCTTTCGTCAGGATTACGGCTGCAATGCATGGAAGCGCTGCGTTTTTGTTGCCGCTTGCCTGAATCGTTCCCTTGATCGGAATTCCGCCTTCTATTCGGTATTCGTACATAATTTTCCCCTAAAATCTTCTATAAAATGAAATTGATTCGTGCGGAGGGTTTGGTGACTCTCCCTTAAATCATGTTGCCAATCAGCCTGTCGAACGGGTCTATTCTTCCGCCCATTTGCAGGCAAGCTGAATCAGGACTTCGGTTGCATAAATCATCTGGCTGAAACTTGCCCATTCGCTTCTGGAATGATAGTTGTGACCGCCCGTGAATATGTTCGGAGTAGGAATGCCCATTTCGGTGAGCCTTGAACCGTCCGTTCCTCCGCGTATCGGGACAAAGACCGGCTGAACTCCTGCTTCCATGTATGCGCTCACAAGATTTTCCACGACATCGGGATGAGAATCAAGTACCCCCTTCATGTTCAGGTACTGCTGGGTGTGCTTGACCTGAGCTTTTCCGCCGTATGTCGCTGCAACCGTATCGGCAATCCGTTCGACCAGGGACTTTTTCTTTTCCATGCCAACCATGTCGAAATCGCGGAGAATCAGACTTATCGATGCGGATTCAATTGAACCTTCGATGGACATCGGTGCAAAAAATCCCATTCGTCCGTCAGATGTTTCCGGGCGTTCTGTGTATGGAAGCATGTTTAAGAAAGACGATGCCATGGAAATTGCGTTTACCAGATCCGGCCTTCCGTTTCCCGTGTGGATTGAATTTCCGGTGAATGTAACGTCGGTCTTGAACGCATTGAAACATTCGGTCTCAAGTTCGCCGATGTGACCGCCATCAACCGTATATGCAAATTTTGATTTCAGAAGTTCAAGCGGAACCTTGTCCATTCCGTGACCGGTTTCTTCGTCGGGTGAAAAAATCACTTCGATCGTACCGTGGCGGATTTCGGGATGCTTTATGAGGAATTCCAGTGCCGTCATTATTTCTGAAACTCCGGCCTTGTCGTCTGCTCCCAAAAGGGTCGTTCCGTCGCTGGTTATGACCGTATCTTCCTGCTGACCCGCAAGATAAAGGTCCTTGTCTTTGGCCGGGTCCAACACGTTTCCGTACGGCAGGGTTATCGGTTCGCCACCGTAGTTTTTGTGGACGATGGGCTTTACGTTCAGTCCCGTCACTTCTTCAACGGTATCGATGTGGGCAAGGAGACAGAACGAAGGCACGTTTTCCTTTCCCGGCGATGCTTTGAGGCGACCGTAAGTATAGCAGAATTCCGTGGTCTGAACGTCATCCAGACCCAGATCTTTCATCTCCTGATTCAGCAGGGTCGCCATGTCCTTCTGCTGCAGGGTGCTCGGCATGATTCCGGCATCTGCCTTGGAACTGTCGCTTTCGGAATATGTCCTTACGTATCGAAGGAACCTGTCCATGAGTGAGGGTGCGTAAACCGTATCAAAAATATTTTCTGAAACATTTATCATACCATATAGAATAACCTAAGACATGTTTTTCATCAATTGCAAGTTAAGGCTTAATGTTGACGGTTGCTTTAAAATTTTAAATTCAACTTGAAAACGTTCGTCTTTTTTTTCATCCGGAAAATGATGTCGATGGGAAAAGATTTTTTCCAAAAACATTTGAAATAATGGTATAATGGATTGGGGAACTGCTGATGCATGAAAGCCCCTGCAGACTGGAGGATGACCATGAAGAAGATAATAACCATAAGCCGCGAATACGGAAG
>CACYBG010000344.1 GCA_902772605.1 uncultured Spirochaetaceae bacterium | reverse complement strand
TCCAGAGTAAAACCCCGTATTACCATTCAATTTTGGAAACGTTACTGGAAACGTTTCCAATTTCCTATAGTATGCATCCTTATTTTTGTTTTGTCAAATTTTTTTTTACGAATTTTTGAAATTTTTTTGAAAATTTTGTTTTTACCGATTTAGGGAACCGAATACCCCCTCTTCCGACGGATTTGCCACCAGAAGCAATTGGGATTCTTCAATTTTATATTCAGGTTCTGCATCGTTTTGCGCACGGTACCTTCGGCTGTAGTAATCGACAGTCCTGTAATCAAGTGCATCCTTGAAATGTTCGACAAAAGCCTTGTTTTTCAAAAAAGGTTTCAATTCATTTGACAGGGCAATCGGGGATGTTTTCGTTGCAACAAAAAATTCGGAAGCAGACTGTTTCAAAAAGTTCACGGGATTCTTTTTGATGTTATCCAAATGGACTTTGTTGCTTATCTGCATGTATGTTTCAAAGGAAGATGCTTTGTTCAAATCCTTCCAGTTTGTATTCTTCGAGTAAAACTCTTTCCAGGTCTTTAGGAGAATTTCTTCCGAGACCTCTTCCCTTATTTCATCTCCTGCGATAAACGAATACAGGACCGGCATCTTATAAGACTTTGTCATTGAAGTCTTTTCGAGTTCGAACAGGAAATCCCTTGCAATCGAATCATGCAGTTTCTTTTCTTCTTCATTCAGCATATCGAGTTTTGAAAGAAATCCAAGGTAATTCTTAAATGGATTTTCTTTTGCATTTGAAAGGCAGAGAGCGTAGATTTCTTCATCCATGCATGTAAAAAGTTCCATCCGAGTCGGAACCCTATCATCAAGCAAATCCTTTATCCTGAAAAATTCATTCCGGATTGTTTCGCGAATTGAAAGTTTTCTCCTGTTCATCTCTTCGAACAGATCAATCAATTCCATGTCAAAATCAACAAGGCATCCGTCAGGATATTGAATTTCGCCATCCAGACAATTAAGTGCACGTCCGCTTTTATGTTCGGAAAGGAGGCTGATGTTTTTTCCTGCAAATTTATAGTTCCCGATAAAATCCAGGACATTGAGATATTCCTTCCCTTTTGAAGTTCTGAGTCCGCGACCAAGCTGCTGCAAAAAAACGATGCCGGATTGCGTCGGTCGAAGGAACATAACCGTATCAACTTCCGGAACATCAACTCCTTCGTTAAACATGTCAACGCTGAAAATTACCCTTATCTGACCGTCTTCCAGATTTTTAATTGCCAGTTTCCTGTCCGATGAAAACTCTCCGTCTGAATTACTGTATACGGCAGCTGAAGGAACGCCCCTTTCCGAAAAGACCTTCGCCATATATTCTGCATGAGCGCGGGAACAGCAAAAACCGAGTGCACGTTTGGAATGATGCTTCATATAATGTCTGTAAATCAGATTGTCGCGGATTGAGTTGTTCAGATACTTTACGTTCAGTTCCGATTCAAGATAATCGCCCTTTACGAACTTCAGACCGGAATAATCCGTTTCATCAAAGATTCCGTAGTAATGAAAAGGAACAAGCATTCCTCGGTTGATTGCCTGATACAGATCGATTTCATACGGAACATTATAATCGCAAAGCTCATAAATGCTTCGTCCATCAGTACGCTCCGGAGTTGCCGTAAGACCAAGCAGAAACTTCGGCTTAAAATAGTCGATTATCTTTTTATACTGATTATTAACCGCATGATGAAATTCATCCACGACGATGTAATCAAAATAATCCGATGCAAAATATCCGTCATTAAGATATTCATCTTTTCCAAGGGAAGCGACCGAAGCAAAAATTACGGACCTGTTCACATCATGAAGCTTACCATTGAAAAATCCGTAGTCATTGCTGCATCTGACATTGCAAAATGAATTTGCAGCCTGATTCAGAATTTCTTCACGGTGAGCCACAAACAGTACATGCTCATAATTTTTTGAATCGAATGCCGCAAGATATGTTTTACCGACACCAGTTGCAGCCTGAACAAGAGCTTTATCGGCACCTTCTTTCCTTGACTGTTCCAATGCATAAAGAGCTTCAATCTGTGCACCGCGCGGTTCACATTTTTTGAAAACCAAGACATCATCTTCATCAATCGATTCAAATTTTTCCAGGTCTTTGGCAACAGCCGGTCTGTGCCATGATTTTGCATACGCCTTTAATTGCTCGTCATCGATTACGACGGAATGATTTTCAAACAGATTTTCGAACGTTTTATAGAAGACATCGAAATCAGCCTGATTCTGATTGATGTTCAATCTGTAATTCCACTCTACTCCGCTTGTCAATGCGCTGCGTGAAATGTTTGACGAACCGACGAATACATCGCTTCCATTTTTCTTGTGAAAAAAATATGCCTTGGGATGAAATGACTGTTCCGACTGAGTATGATAGAAACGCAAATCAATCTTGTCTCCGAACTCGCTTTTTAAAAGATACAATGCGGTCGGCTGAGTGATTCCAAGATATTTTCCGGTAAGAATCCTGACCTTGACTCCACGGCTGATTGCTTCACGCAAATCGGGAAGAATCATTTTTACGCCGGATTCCATCAGAAATGAAACGATGAAATCTATGGACTTTGCAGTTTTAAAATCTTCCTTCAGCTGCCAGTAGAGATATTTGCTCCTGTTTGCATTTCCGGTAATCGAGTTTATCGGTTCTATTTCTTCTGCAAGATTACATTCAGCCATTTTTCATTTTCCCTGCCAGGTCTTACATCATTCGTAATCCATTCTTCAATCATATCAAAATCGGCAGATTTTTTCAGCAGACTGGAAAACGATTCATCCGTAAAATCAGTAAAATAACGTCCGTTTCGTTCACCTTCAAAATTTCCGTATTTGAATGAAGCATAGAGAATTCCGTTGAACTTGAGTGAAGTCCAGATTTTTTTCATGATGACGATTAGGTCTGATGAACTTGCATGCAGGATTGAAGAGCACGCCCAAACTGCATCGTACTTTTGCATTTCGGACAAATCGGTAAAAAGCTGATTCTTAACCTTGATTCCGGTGTACCCGCTTGCAACCTTGCACAGTTCCTCCGAACCGTCAATTGCTTCAACCCGATAACCGTGTTCAAGAAAATATTTCGTATCGCGACCTGAACCGCAACCGAAATCCAGAATGACAGAGCCCTTCGTTAATTTCGATGTAAAACGCGACCATGCTTCAGTCATCAAAACAGATTGCGTGGATTCTACGAATGCTGCGGTATTGTTGTTGTAATAATCTAAAGTTTTCGTCATGTTATTTTAGCTGCATCTCCATTTTCGCACAAATCATTTGTCTGTAAAAAATTCCACGGCAGGAATCGCCTCGATTATCATTCCGCCATAAGAAATTTTGTCTTTCTGATTGAATG
>CACYBG010000343.1 GCA_902772605.1 uncultured Spirochaetaceae bacterium | reverse complement strand
GAAGCTATGTCCGAAAATACCCAGAAGGTCGTAAAGAGCGGAAACCAGCTTGATAAGTGCGTCGAAGAATTTGACGTAAACGTTACTCAGCTTGGTGCCGATGTCGCAAGGTTCAAGACTACTTGATGAAGAACTTTATCTTCCGTCCATTTTCGCCTGTGGTTTGATTGCAGAAGTTTTTGAATTTTTTTTAATAAGGGACAGATTTTTTCTGTTCCTTTTTTTTGTGATGATGTTTTTTTCTTTCGGAAAAATCATGAAACATCGTTTAACTTTTATAAAATAAATTGTATAATATTTAAATAAAATAAGAGGGAGAAAGCATATGAAAAAAATTCTGTTGATTTTAATTTCGCTGTTTATGTGCGCGGGGCTTTTTGCAGGCGGTCGAAAAGATGCGGTGAAGGTAAACGAACTGAAATCCTATACTTCCATGGAAATGGACATGGTGTCGTACGGGAATACGGTTTATGAAGCCGTGCTTGCAATGAATCATACCGACCTTGGAAAAGGAACGCCGATTTACATAAATAAATTCGTGAACAATAAATACGATTCGACTTTTCAGATTGATGTCGAAGGATTTAAAAATTATGAATTCGATGAACATTATTCGCACTATGATTTTTTGAAACTGTATGCAATCGGACCGAACGAAATCATTCTTACCGTTTATTCTGCTTTCTCGGACAATCGATTTGCATTCATCAAGATTAAGGATGGAAAGATTACGGCATACAAATCCTACAGCCTGAAAAATCAAAGGGCCTATGAGTCGCAGCGTTATGCATTCAACGGTAAGGATAGGATTTACGTTGCATTCGACGGTCAGACTAATTTCAAAGAAACCGGTTGGGACCTTTACCTCATGTCTTTTGATTTGGATGGAAATTTAAAGAATGCAGTTTCGGTTTATACGAAGAAGAATGATGAGCTTCTCGGTCTTGCTGCTGCCGGCGATAAAGTCTATTTCGGAATCGGCTTGAACTATGAAAAAAAGGCAGTCCTTCAGCTTTCAAAGGATTTGGAATATGAAAAATGTCTGGGATGCAAATACTCTGGCTCCGATATCATGTACATCAATTTGGAAAGCTTTACTCAGACGAATGTGGAAGGGGCGAACGGACCTGATGCTGATGGAACGCTTCTGGTTAAGTGCAGCATGGAAAATCAAGGCAACGGTCACAATATTTCTTATGCACTGCGTTTTTCGGGCGATGGAAAATTCGTGTGCTCATATATGACGGACGAAAGCTATTCGGACGATTCCTTCAATTTCTGCAAGCCGATGGTTTCTGACGAGGGCATCCTTTACTTTGGACACAGGACAAGGTATGAGCCGGATTCATTTAAACATGCAGAAGTAAATTGCATTTCCTATTTCATGGATTGGGACGGAAATAAGCTTTACGAAAAAATGTATGGAAACTGCAAGGATTATGATTTCAAGCAATTCGCCCATATTGATGATAAATATTTCTGTTCAGGAGAAAACTTTTATGAGGCTGACGGAATCGGTCATGTTGCATACACTTATCTGATTGACGGAGAAACGCAGGATTCAAATCATGTTGAAATGAAAAAAACAGATTTCAATCCCATTGCCTGCCCGACTGATCCTGATGCAGCTGATGCCTACGATAGTGAACTTAAATATTGGGAGAAGAACGTGAAGGTCGAACCTATTGAAATTCCTAAATGGGATTTTGGATGCAGGCTAAAGAAAATACGCTTGAACTTTATGCATCTTGATCCGCTTTCAAAAGAGATAACCGATTCGCTTCCGCTGTTCCCATTTTCAGAAAGGTAGCGTATAATGTCATTATGGAAAACAAAATGATTTTTGAATCCCAGCGAGAGATATCTTCTGCCTTTATTGATTCTTCCGTGAGAATGGGTGTGGCTCAGTCCTTGCTGCTTGTACAGGATAATTTAACCGAATGTTTTGGTGCAATGAACTGTGATGGAGTGGTTTATCGTGAGCAGTTCAATGTATTTTGGGTGTTTACGAAGACGAAGGTGCATTTTGAGCGTCGTCCTGATTGGAGAGAAATTGTTGTCGCAAGAACTTTCCCGGTGGATAACCTTGGAATGCGGACGCATATAAATACGGAAATCATCGATACGGATGGAAAACGGCTTTTGATTGCAAATCAGGAGGCTTGCATACTTAGTCTGGAAACGCATCGACCTGTTAAAATAACAACGTTAACTTATCCGAAAGAAGGTTTTCCGAATGCCGTATTCAACGAATCGTTTGAACGATTTCCTTCTGATTTTAACGAGAATGAATTTGTTTTTGAGCAGACGGTCCGTTCTTGCCACATCGACATGTCCCGCCACATGAACAACATTGAATACATTAAGCTTGCATTGAGCGTTTTTACCGACGATTTCCTGCTTAATCATGAAGTTACGGATTTGGAAGTCCATTATACAGGCGAAAGTAAAGAGGGACAGAACCTTCGGGTTTATCGGCGTGATGATTCGGAGTGTCCCGGAAAAACTTTTGTCCATATCAAGGAAGGCGACAGATGCGTTTTCGAATGCTGCCTAAAAATCGCCATGGAAAAATGAGCGGCTTTCTTACCACATCCTGCCTGCAAGCATCATAAGGCGGATAAAGGTTACGTTGCTTCCATCATGGATTTCGAGAGGAGTGTCCAGTGGGAGTGAATTGTCCTGTCCGCTGATTTCTTTTCCGTCGATGAATAACGCAAAGATTCCGTCCTGATAACATTGTCGCGTGTTTTCCTTTGCTTTGCTCAGGACCGGAGATTTTGTTCCGTAGTTTACATCGAAGCCTATTTTCCCGGAAAAAGATTTCTCATCTATCTGATCTGCACTGAGCACTTTGAGAATTTCGCTTTCATTCTGTCGTTTTGTATACTGTAATACACAGACTTCCGTAACCGCATCAAGAAAATCTTTAACGGTAGAGATGTCCTGTGGAGTGCATGGCAATTCAAACTCGCTTTCATTCACAGAGGCACGTCGCGCCCCCAGGCTTTTTACATTCACTGAAATTTTCATGGATTTTTCCTTTCCTAAACTTCTTCATTGATTTGGTCCAGGATATATGGATCCTTAATCTTTTCATCCCTTGCGAGCATGAGGATTTTAGTGAGCACTTCCGCCGTCTTCGGGTCCTCATCAACAAAAGGAAGGAAAAGTTTTCCCCTCTGTTGGGAATGGACAGCCACAATGTTGATTGTTCCGCCTGCAGTTTTGTGTACAAGTCCTGTTCCAAGATGAACCGAATACTCCGCACGGCTCCCCTTGATGAATGCGAAATTCTTTTCAAAACGAACGTTGTCGATTTTAAATAGGGGCAGGGTAAATTCACAGACTGCTCGGCGCAATTCCATTGTCGAATGGCTTGACTCAGGATCAACGCTTCCTGCATGTGCAACGCTCACTGCAAGGTCAACATCGCGCATGATTTCCGAATAGAGAATTGGATCCAAGTCCCGGATTTTTATAGTATTGTCTTTTTTGCTTTCGTAACGCCTCGGATAAAAACAGACGCATTCAATGGCGGGACATTCAATATCCGCCGGAGAGAACCAATCTGCCTGTGCGTAAATTTCGGCGATGAGGTTGTATTTGTAGAAAACCTTCTGTAAGCCCGATTCATAGTCTGCAATCCACCGTCTGCCTTTTAATGCGGCAACTGCTTTTCTGGGCTGAATCTGATTTCCGGCAAACATGAAGCTTCTGTCCTTGTCCAATTCCTCATCAAGCTTTACATAGAGTTCCCTGAACACCTGCTTAAACGACTGAACGATTTTGTTTTCGAAAATGAATTTCTGCCATTCGTGCCATCGCTTTCCAATGTACAGATCATAAGCATGTGCAACTCGGATGGGGCTTTCCTTTGCGAGTGATTTTTTTGAACCGTCCCAATCAGTAAGGGTGATTTTTCCATTCTTTTCGGAAATGAGCCCGGTGTTTTTATTTTCGTCTATGAACACAAGCTTTGAAACGATTGGACTTGCAACGGGATTTTTCAACAGCATTGCCATTTCGTTTGCCGAAACAGTCACTTGTTCCGTCATGAAATTTTCGAACATTGATCTTGTGCGTTCATGCTGCTGCCTGAGTCTTTTGTGAACGTCCTGAATGTTTGTGCATTGAGTGTTTTTCTTTATTGAAGCCGGAATGCTCTTTAAGATTTTATCAGATGATTCCTTTCGACATTCAATTGCAGGCTTTCCATCCTCTTCGTTTACTGCAATGCGAATTTCATAGTCTGCATCTTTTTCACCGGTGATTTTCTGCCATTCAAAAACTTCGCGTACTTTATCAATGAGTGCACTTTCCATGTTCAGGTTGAGGCGGTTAACGTCGCTATATCCTGCCGAGCGCGAAAGATTTTCCAATGCAATTTCCACTGCTTCACTTTCACTCTGTCTTCTCTGTGCACCAAACTGTTTGCTTTCCTTTTTGAATTCCTGAATGAACTCGTAGCGATGAAGAATCCTTTCGTTGAACGCATCTCCATTTTGCGTAATCGGAATGAGGGGATAGCTCATCAAAAGATCCTTGTTTCGTGCACGCTTTATTTCCGTCTCCAATTCTTCTTCAGTAACTTTTCCAAGAGCCGCGTCCGCAAATTTTCTTGCCCTTGCATGTCTTGCTCCGTCGGTAATATATTTTGCACTTTGATACAGTTTGCCGAAAACTTCATCTCCAAGTTCAGCGTAGATTTCGGTAAACCAATCCAAATCAAACGCACCTTTTCCAAGTTCTTCAATCGTAAGCGGCGTGAATTTTGCAATGCGTGTTGCGTCCCTTTTGTCACACCATGATTCCTTCATGTGTGCAATAAAATAATAGCATCCGCTTTCAAGCTGCGGTACAGAGAGGACATGCGATAAAAATGGAATCCAGTTCGTGTTGTACATCGCAAGGTCGTAAAGCTTCTGTTCGGGGATTTTGTATTTTGCGACGAGCTCAATCATTTTTTCTGCACTGTCATCCTTTGAGGGACGGCTTGCTGCAATGAGATGTGAAAAATTATATGTCCTTCCCCTGTGGATTTTGTAATAATAAAATATGTTGTTGTCAATCGTAACGACAAGACCTCGTTCGAACGGTGTGCTTCCCAATCCCTGAATTAGACGCAGGACATTTTCGGCTCCATAAACGACACGGACTGCACTAACAAAAGCAGAGCAAGTGGAATCCTCGTCACCGCGCCTGAGTTCATTCTGGATGATTGTGTCATGAATCCGCATGTAGATTTTAAAGAACTCTTTGTCCTCGGAAAAAATGAACGGCTTGTAGCTGAAACTTTTTCTAATCGTGTTGATTTTGATGATTCCGTAATAAACTGAATTCAGATTTATCAGTCCGAGTTTATAGGCACGGAAATAATCGTCGGGATTCAAATTGTTCAGGTCATCGTTTGTATGATTGTATACTCGATTCATCCTGTCGATTCCATCAGTCCTGCCTGCATAATCGGCATGCAACGCAAGGGCATAGTTCAGCTTGAACCATTCCTTAAATTCTTCGTCTGATTTCTCATCTTCTTTTTGCAGTCTTATGTATCCGTCAAGCATCGTAATTAGGGCGGTGAATCCACTTACATATTCCAATGTAAATTTTTCGATGTTTTTTTCGGATGATTTTATTGAAAACCATAAATCGTCGGCGGTTACATCCCTGAGGATTTTACAGAAAAGACTGCGCTTTATTTTTTTGAAGAAATCGATGCTGCAGAAAGAACCGATCAAATGCTGGATTACCGTATGGAATGCGGTTTGCATGAATTGATTTTCATCCTGTAAAAAATATTCAAAATCATTCGTATTTACCTGACAGAGATTTCCGAAAAGTATTTTTTCAATCTTCAGGATTTTTGGAGACTCTGGTTCCGAATCCATTTTCTTTAGAAGCGATGAAAGAATCGTGTTTTTCTGATTGTGAAGGAATTTCAGGAAAAAAAGCTGGAACAGAATTGTCGGATCCTTTATGTAATCATTGTAAAAATTCATCCACAGTTCGGGAAATGGCAGCATGTCGATTGTGCGGGGAAGAGTATATCTGTCTGCCGTTGTCGAGTAGATTATTCCACCTTTATCATAACGCCCCTTTTCGCCGAGTCGATGGTCGTTTCCTTCAAAATCCTGATACTGATCGTCGCGATGGGAAATCATGAGCCTGTCGAATTCTTCCAAAATTGAAATGAGCTGTTTTTTATTGCAGTCGGTAATTCTGTCGATTAAGCTCGTATCCAAATCAATTTCAGAAACGTTAATCCTGGTTATGTCGTTTTCATCATAAAGGGATTCGACTGACGGGGCAAAGTCTTTTGAAGATTCACTCTCGTCTTTTTCTTCAAGCAGATTTTTTATGAGAATCTCTTCTTTTTGCGATGGATTTTTTATTGCCGCCACATCTTCCTTAAATTGTTCCCAATCCAATTCTGCATGGCCAAGTGACTCGTCTTTTCTTTTGAGTCGGTTTACGAAATTAAGTCCTGAAAATCTTTCGCCCTCGCTTTTTCCGGCAATAAGACGCCTTATGGAAGTTGCGAAATTTTTATCCGATCTTTCTGCAATCATATTTGTGGCAATCAGTCTCAGCTCTTCATTTTTATAGCGGAGCAGAGATTCAATGTACATGCATTCCTCGTCGGTAATCGAAACTTCCTCAAGCATTTTTGCAGCGCTTCTTCTTAAATCATTGTTTGTAAGCGCGTGCACGGTAAAGTCTTTGTCATCCTTGTCTTCACGGGGGTTCAGTAATCGTCTCATTACCGTACCTCCGAGACCTTCCGCATTTTCAATCATTTCGTAAGCGACATCTTTTGGAACTGAACCTGGGATGATGACAGCCATTACGCTCAGCCTCATTGCTATGTCCGATTTTGAAATGCTGACCGTGTTCCAGGGAAACGCACAGTGTTCGAAAATTTTCGGAGCCTTTCCTTTCCCGAGTTTTTGAAAGAGTCCGTAAAGTATGCCGGCATGTTTTTTTGCTTTTTCAATGTCACCGTCAAACCATTTTTCAGGAGGCGCGTCGTAATCGGAAGGAAAATGGTATTGCGAAGGATAATCTTCCCTGTACCAGATGATGTGGAATGCATTGAAATTGTCAAGGTAGGTCGGAAGAAAAGCCGCAATAAGTTCAATGTCATCGGCATGATTTTCAACGACATATTCCGCGGCACATGAGTAAAGCTTTCTGCTGTAAAGGGAACTGTTGTAATAAGCTGCAACCAAAAGCTGATTTCTTTTACCTTTTGATATGATTTTATACATCGCCTCGATTGCAGATTCTGCAGAATAAAAACCGAGTGCCCAGAG
>CACYBG010000342.1 GCA_902772605.1 uncultured Spirochaetaceae bacterium | reverse complement strand
GCTCCTGCAATCGTTGAGCCGCTTCTGGATATTCCGGGCAATGTTCCTATTCCCTGTGCAACACCGATAATCAGGCTTTGAATCCAGGTCGGTGCTTTTTTGAATGGTTTGCCGTCATCGACAGGATTTTTTTTCTGCCTTATTGCCGTGAGTACCGCTGCCAAAATCAGGAATGCTGACGTGATGATGAATCCGATGAAAATGAATCTTACGGGAAGGTTGCCAATCAGTTTGTCCGATGCGATTCCTATGATTCCGGTAACTATTGTCGTAAGTATGACTGCGAGTATGTAACGCCTGCGGTTCTGTTCCGCTGCGAGTGCCGTTTCCTGACTCAGTTCAACGACGTTTCCTTTTTCATCCTTTATGTTCGTTGGGGCCGGGCGACGGGAAATCAATCTGCCGAAAGCCTTTAACAGTTCCCAAATCTTTTTCCTGAAGAAAATAACCACGACCAAAAGGGTTGCAATATGCAGCAATACGTCAAATAAAAGCGGTACGTCTTCAAGATTCAGAAGCTTTTGTGCGATGTTCAGGTGTCCTGATGATGATATGGGTAAAAATTCTGCGATTCCCTGAATGGCTCCAAGCAGAATGCCTTGAAGTAAGGTCATAAAGTCCTCCAAAAAAAATCCAGACTGCCTCAATTTCACAGTCTGGATTCGGTTTGATCTGATTTATTTTGCCAGATATTCGTTTATGCTGGCGGCAGCCTTTCGACCTTCGCCCATTGCAAGAATAACCGTTGCGGCACCGAGAACTATGTCACCGCCAGCCCAAACTTTGGTCATGCTGGTTTCCTGCTTTTCATCTACGGTGATGTGTCCGCGCGGGTCGGTTTTGATTTCCGGTGTCGTAGCTGGAATCAACGGATTTGAATTGTTTCCAAGTGCTACGATTACTGCATCGCAAGGAATTTCATGCTCTGAACCCTTGATTTCAACCGGCTTTCTGCGTCCACTGGCATCAGGTTCTCCAAGTTCGTATGAAAGTGCCTTTATTCCCGTTACGCGACCGGTTTCTGCATCGCCAAGGATTTCAATCGGATTTTCAAGGAAGCGGAATTCGACTCCCTCTTCTCCGGCATGTTCGATTTCTTCACCACGAGCCGGCATTTCTGCACGGGTTCTGCGGTATACGATATAGACTTTTTCTGCTCCAAGGCGGAGTGCCATGCGAGCGGCGTCCATTGCAACGTTTCCACCGCCACATACGACGACGGTTTTTGCCTCGTAATACGGTGTGTCTGCTTCTCCCTTCTTGTAAGCCTTCATCAGGTTTGCACGGGTCAGATATTCGTTTGCAGAGAATACACCGATGTAGTTTTCGCCCGGGATTCCGAAGAACTTTGGAAGTCCTGCTCCGGTTCCGATGAATGCTGCATCGAATCCCTTTTCGCTGAAGAACTGCTGAACCGTTGAAGTGCGTCCGACCAGATAGTTGTATTCAAAGTGAACGCCCATTTTTTCAAGGTTTTCGACTTCCTTGCGAACGATTTCCTTTGGAAGACGGAATTCAGGGATTCCGTAAACCGTAACTCCACCGGCCTTGTGGAATGCTTCAAAAACGGTTACGTCATGTCCTGCCTTGCGACAGTCTGCTGCAACGGTAAGTCCTGCAGGTCCAGAACCGACGACTGCAACCTTTTTTCCTGTTGATGGAGCAACTTCCGGAACGGTCGTAAGATTGTTTTCGCGTTCATAATCTGCAACGAATCTTTCAAGGCGACCGATGCTTACTGATTTTGTTGCATCCTTGTAGACTTTTCCGACCGTACACTGACCCTGGCACTGTTTTTCCTGAGGACATACGCGACCGCAGATTGCAGGGAGAAGGTTCGTTGACTTGATGATATCGGCAGCTTTCTTGAATTCACCCTTTGCGACTTCGGCTATGAATTCCGGAATGCGGACGTTTACCGGACATCCAGAAACGCACGGCTGATTCTTGCACTGAAGACAACGGTTTGCCTCAACGACGGCCTGTTCCTTTGTATATCCAAGGGCGACTTCAGTCATCTGGCGGGCCCTGACTTTCGGTTCTCCGCTAGGCATTTCCATCTGTGGAATGGCCATACGGTCCTTGTTCGTCAAAGGTGCAGCCGCAATTTTTTCCTGAAGCTTCTTGTATTCTTCATTTGCGATTTCAATCAATTTTTCCTGAGGGATATATTCTGCCATTTTTATTTCTCCAACTTCTTAGCTTCGGCTTCCATCTTGCATTTGTGGAACGCTTCTGTTTCCTGCGGCTTGAACGACTTCATGCGCATCATCATATTGTCCCAGTCAACCTGGTGTGCATCAAAATCCGGACCATCGACACAGACGAATTTTGTCTGACCGCCGACACTTACGCGACATCCGCCGCACATTCCGGTTCCGTCAATCATGATTGTGTTCAGGGAAACCGTTGTCTTGATGTTGTATTTCTTTGTCGTTGCAGCACAGAATTTCATCATTATTGGCGGTCCGATAGCAATGACTTCTGCCGGTGGAACGTCGCTCTGGCACAATCTTTCAAGAGGAACGGTCGTAACGCACTTTTCGCCTTCAGAACCGTCGTCCGTACAGATGATGACTTCATCACAGACGGCTTTCATTTCATCGACAAAAATCAGAAGGTCCTTTGTCCTTGCACCTTCAATCAGAATGACCTTGTTTCCTGCAGCCTTGAGAGCCTGGACGATAGGGTAGAGTGGAGCTGTTCCAAATCCACCGCCGACGCAGACAACAGGCCTGTCGTATTTTTCAATCACGCTTGGGGTTCCGAGAGGTCCCAGAACTCCACCAAGGTAGTCGCCTACATTCAACTTTGAAAGCTTGTATGTTGATGCTCCAACCGGCTGGAATGCAATGGCAACCCATCCTTCTTCGGCATTTGCATCTGCAATTGTCAGAGGAATGCGTTCCGTCAAATCCTGATCCACCTGAACAATCAGAAACTGTCCAGCCTTGCGATTTTTGGCGATGTCCGGAGCTTCGAATTTAATGTAGAAAACATTTTCAGAAAGCTGCCTTTTTTCGATGATTTTATTCATAGGTATTTTCCTTGCACAAAAATATACAAATTAAAAGTATTGCGCTAGATTATACAATAAGTAAGAAATTTGTTAAAGTGAGATTTAAAAGTTCTGTATTAATTTTAACGTACTTCTGAATTACGGGTTACCTGGGGGAAATTTCGGACTTTTGCCTGCTCACTGCGAATAAAATTTCCGGTCGGATGCTATATTAAAGCCGTATTTTCCGATAAATTTAAGTAAGACGCATGTAGATTTTGTCAAAATCAATCGACATGGGACGCTGTCTTTTATGTTTTTACAGATTATTTTAAGCTGGAGATGATTATGAAACTGAAAATTCTTGCCGTACTTCCGTTGGTTTTATTGACATTTGTTTCCTGTTCAAAAATGGGGACCTGCGATGCCTGCGGAAACAAAAACGTAAAGCTTTTTACCGTCGAGGATGAAAGCGGAATCAAGAACCTCTGTTCCGACTGTAAGAAAGCCTACGACATAGACAGGGAAAACGAAAAGATTCTTTCCGACCAGAATGAAAACGTGAAGGGCAAGAAGGAGTATGACTGGTATTCTTCCCTTGAACAGCTTGAGACTTTCATCGATGATCCTGAGCAGTATCTGGTTCGCGTGCAGATTGTTTTCGCCTATAAAAAGAACGATAAAAAGGTGTCGTCCGAAATAACCGCCCACAGAATCGAAATAACGGACACACTCAGGAACTTTTTTTCAAAGCAGACGCGTGAAAGCCTGAAGCCAATCAACGAGAAGCCGCTGCGACTTGAAATCCTTCGCCTGATGAATGCAAACATAATGGAAAATCAAAAGATTCTTGACGTTCGGTTTACCAAGCTTGAAGTCCTTCAAAAATAAGTCGGACGCACGTTAAATTTTCCGGGCAATCATTTTTCCTTCATCAAAATATTGGATTTCCCTATAGCCGATTTTTTTTGCAAGGTCGATTGCCCCGTCAAATCCGAAGTCCAGGTGATCCGGTGCATGGGCATCTGAACTGAGCGTAATCGGAACGTTCCTTTCATAAAGCAGTCCAAGAAATTCTTCTGATGGATACGGACTGTCCAGATATCCCCTTGACATTCCTCCCGTGTTGATTTCGACGCATACTCCGGATTCCGCAATGATTTTTGCAGTTTCCTGAATTTCATTTTTATACCATGATTCGCTTTCGTCAAAAAGTCTGTCGGGCGCTTTGATTGAATTCTGCTTTCGGATTAAATCGCAATGTGCCAGAATCGTAAAATTGCATGTCTTAATCATCGTGCGCTCAAAATCAAAATATGCCTGAACCGCCTTTTTTCTGTCGCCGCCGTAAACCGAATTTATTTTTTCACGGGTTTCAGTGAAACTTCCATCGGCTTCAAAAAATCCGTTTTCTCCCGGAACGTAATGGACGGCTCCAATCAGAAAATCGGGTTTAAAATCGGCATAACGGGAAAAATCCGGAGCGCAGACACCCTGTATGAAATCGGCTTCAAAACCCAAAAGGATTTTTATCCGGTCGCTGTATTTTTCCTTCAGCCTGGAAATTTCCGATGCATAAAGCGGATGGTCCCTGAACGAAACGTGCCAATCGCTAGAAAACGGATACATGGAATGTGAACTGAATCCAAGGATATCGAAATCTTTTTGGATTGCTGCCTTTACCATGTCTTCCGGCGATGAATTTCCGTCGCAGAAATTCGTGTGCGTGTGATAGTTTGTCTTCATATAAATGCTCCCAAAAATCGATGCCGTGTAAAACTGTCCGAGTAGAAAATTTAGACCTTCAGATTGTTCAGTGCAGAAGTCCTCAACGGTTCGCTTACGTTCTTGAGCTTTACGAAATCGATTGAAAAGTCAAGGTCTGCCGATTCAGTTGCAACGATGTCTTCAATCCGCGCCGATTCTGAAAATTCGTTTGCAATCGTACAGAGTGCCTTGGCTTTTATGACGCTGCATGCCCGATAAAGCTGATGTCCCTTTTCTTCAAGCGATTTGAAATCAACTGGTCTGACGCTCAAAATCGAACGTATCTCCTGAAGCATGACCGGAACCCTGTCAAAGAAATCCTGAAGCACATGACGCGCCTTTTCGTTGTCGTTGTTGACGCTTTCCATGAACATCGAAACGTCCCAGATGTTTTCCGCTTCGTTTTTCAATGTCGCAAGGGTCATAATCGACTTGACGTCCGGCAGTGAAAGTATCGTCGTCCATTTTTCCAGGATTGCATGGATGGCCTGTTTTTTAAACGGCTTGACCATGATGTCGTTGATTCCCTGTTTCCGATATTCGGCAAAATCGTCGTTGTCGTTGTTTGCAGTACAGGCGATGATGATTCCCTGATAATTGTTTTTCCTGAGTTCAATCGTTGCATCCAGTCCGCTTTTAACCGGCATGAGTATGTCCATGAAAATCATGTCGATGTCCGGATGTGCGTGTATCGTTTCAATCGCTTTCTGTCCGTCTTCCGCCGAGAAAACTTCTGCACCGAATCGATTCAGGAAAGTCTCCATTATTTTTCTATTGACCGGATGATCTTCTGCAATGAGGATTTTCAAGCCGGCCGCAAGTTCTGATTCACTGGAGTCCCTTGGAATCGGATTTTCTTTCGGAGGAAGCCTTTCGATTG
>CACYBG010000341.1 GCA_902772605.1 uncultured Spirochaetaceae bacterium | reverse complement strand
GACATTGAAAAGATACACTCTTCATACAGGTATGTAATCAACGTGCCGAAAAAGCAGTCCCTCATCACCACGTCCCTGCACATGAGGGATTTCGGAGGCATACTGGGATACGCTTCCACGAACTACCTTACAAAATCCTTCTCAAGGCTTATAAAAAGAATAATAGACGTATCCCTCTGCGTCATTGCATCTCCATTCGTACTGATTCTGACATTGATTTTTGCAATCCTCATCAAGATCGACTCTCCCGGCCCGGTATTTTTCGGACACCGCAGGATAGGAAAGAACGGAAAGATGATTAGGTGCTGGAAATTCCGCTCCATGTATGCCGATGCAGACGAAAGGCTCAAGCAGATACTTGAGACTGATCCGGAGATGGCCGCAGAATGGGAAAGGAACCGCAAGTTCACCGACGATCCCAGGGTTACGAAAGTCGGCAAATTCCTCAGGAAGACGAGCATGGACGAGCTTCCGCAGCTTTGGAACATAATCACGGGAGACATGTCGTTCGTTGGTCCGAGACCCGTAACTCAGGAAGAGATAGAAAAATACGGCGGTGCGGCTGATTACGTCCTAAGCGTCACTCCTGGACTCAGCGGCATGTGGCAGATTTCTGGACGCAGCGACACAGGCTACGACGAAAGGATAGCCCTGGACTCATACTACATACAGAACTGGTCGATCTGGCTGGACATGTGGATCATAGTCAAGACTGTATGGGTCGTACTCGTAGGTAAAGGGGCATACTGATAAAGGGGTTTTCAACATGAAAAAAAGTGCATTCGTTTTGTTCTCGGCAATCATGATTTCCGCAGGACTATCGGCTTTTTCACAGGCTGCGGAAACATCCGGGACCGAAAATCAGCTCGAAGCGCAGGCAAATGGCGGTCAGTCGGAATCTGAATCAAGCGTCAAGACAAAATACAAAATCGGAAACATAGAATACGTTTCCAACGGAAAGACAAACGTCGCGGCCCTCAGGAGAAACGTCGAGATAAACACGGAACTTACCTTCGACACCCGAAAGGAGCTGGAAGCCTATGCAAAGAACATCGTCCAGCAGCTTCAGAACAAGAGGCTTTTCGACGAGGTGACCAAGGAATCCAAGGACAACGAGCCGGATGAGAACGGAATCGTAAAGGTCGACTACACCATTACGGTCACTGATTCCAAGAACTTCATGGTGTTTCCGAAGCCAAACTACAGTTCGAACAGCGGTCTGGAACTCAAGGTCAAGCTCAAGGACTCGAACTTCCTGGGCTTCATGAATCCTCTGAACGTAGACCTGAACGGACAGCTCGGAACATCTTCCAATCCGGACGACTTTTCAAAGGTTACCATAGGAACGAACTTTGACTATTCATTTCCATTTCAGATCGGCATAACCGAAAACTCATGGGACAACGAATTCAAGTTCGATTGGCTCATAGGAGACGTTCCGGAAGTTTCCTTCAAGACGGGAATCACCACGGCCATACCGTTCGGGAAAAACAAGCTCAAGGTGAACGTCGCACAGTCCATAACTCGGGAAAACGACTACGTGCGCTACGGCGATGAATTCTTCTTCACTGAAGCAGGCGGAATCTCGCTTCCACTTACCCTCGGATACATAGGGGACGTCACTCCCGTACGATACACTCCGTCCATATCGGCGACCTACAACTGGGACGTCAACGGCATAAATCCGTCAAACTCCAACCTGATAGGACCGGACATCAAGATAAAGCAGGAACTTGCAATTTCCAGGGTGAACTGGACGGGAAATTTCAGGAACGGATATTCGCTGAACCTCTCCCACTACATCGCCTACAACTTTGCATCGGAAGCCATAATCCCGTACCTATCGGTAACGGCGCAGTTCTTCAAGTCCTTCAAGTACGTGGGCATAAACGCAAGGTTCTTCGGATACGGCGAAATCAACAAGGAAACCAACGAAATCGGATCAAAACTCCGCGGAATACTGGACAACCAGAAGTTTCTGGGCTCGACAAGAAAGGCTCTTTCAACGAATGCGGCACTACAGTTCAGCCTGGACATTCCCATCCACATCGTTACGACGGACTGGCTCGGTTGGGCGGCATCACTTTTCGGAACATACGACTCGCAGAAACCGGGCATGCAGAAATTCCTTTCGTTTCCAAGGAAGGTTTTCCGCCAGCTAAACTTTGAACTCCAGCTTTCGCCTTTCATAGACATAGCGC
Source organism: uncultured Spirochaetaceae bacterium (assembly GCA_902772605.1). Classification (GTDB taxonomy): domain Bacteria; phylum Spirochaetota; class Spirochaetia; order Treponematales; family Treponemataceae; genus Treponema_D. The sequence goes on along the minus strand of CACYBG010000341.1, from coordinate 2,010 downwards.
TTACCGACAACAGGATTACGGGAAGGACGTTCAGCTTTTTGGACGGACTTTACGATGCCGGAATCGAAGTGCTGATTTTCCCGACAAAATTCAAGAACTATGTCGTCAGGGCCAGCCTCGGATTCGACATGGGACGCACCCTCCTCAAGGATGTCGTGGATATGAGCTGGAGGGATCCAAACGTAAAGGTATACGAACTTTTCTTCGGACTTGGACTTCAATTCTAGGAAACGGGTTAACGGGAGCAATTACGAAACAAGAGAGCCTGGGCAAGATGCTTAAGGCATGAAAAAACCGTCCTTTTCGGCACTTCGTTTCAGTGCGATTCGGACGGCTTTTTTTTGTTTCGGGATTCTTTCCGTAACGGTCCGGTGACTTTCATTTCACGAACGGAACTTACCGCTACAGACCGTTTTCGTATTTATCAGTTTTTCTTTGCCGATGCAGTCATCTTCCTTACGGCCCATTCCTGCCAGTAAGGTTCGGGATTTGAAGAAGCAAGGACCTTCATGAGTTCAGATGCAAAATCGGTATATCCCAGGTCATCGGCGGTTTCAGCAAGTACTCCGAAAAGTTCCCAGACACCGACGTCGTTTCCCCAAGAAAGAATGTCGGAATAGCGCGTACACTTTTTGAGGAGGTCCTGTATGCCGACATACGAATAATCTGTAAGCCTGTCCTCAAGCACCGACTGTATCCTCGTCACCGCAATGATGGATGCAAGCGCCGAGCATCTGAGCGACTTAAGCAGTTCCGCCTTGACCTCTGCATTCGTTGCAACATAGGCGGCTGAAATCCTGTAGTAAGAGGCAAGACCTATCAACGCATCAAGGGACCTGTCACCTTCGCTCCTGTAAAGCTCGAAGAACCTTGTCATGGCCTTTTTGTCCTTTGAAGAGATTACCTTTATCATCGAATTCATGAGCGACTGGTTGCTGTAAACAGAATCGTCGGCAAGTATGTCCGTCATGTACTTTTCATAGTCGGCATAATATCCGTTGTTTTTCCTTGAAGTGAGGTACTGGCTGAAATTCATGGTGTCGAGCTGACTCTTTGCTATGTCTGCCATGTCGTACAGTATGTCGTACTTTACGTCGGGCACGCTTAGAAGGTCGAAATTCACGTAAGCCTTCTTCAAGTAGGTCTCGGCCTTCTTGATTTCCCCCTCTACCTTGTAAACCTTTCCAATCAGGTAATCGGCTTCCGGATAAGCTGCGTTCCTGTCGATGAATGAAAGCAGGTTCTGGAATTTGCCCCCGAATTTAGACTTTCCGTACAGCGAAAGGTATGAATCCATGATTTCCAGTGCATTCTTGAGTTTTCCGCGGACCAAGGCTTCCCTGACAAGTCCAAGGTCATCGCCCGAGAGACGGACGTCAGACGAACGCTGGGCTTGATCCATGGTGTACTTCTCCCACTCGATGAGGGCCTTGCGCTTGTTCTTGGCCTGTTCCGCAAGGGATATGGCCTGCCCGTAATCCGAGAAATCAAAGGCATCCTGAGCCTGCTTCAATATGTACCAGTATTCATCCCCTGAAGGCTTTCTGGATACGATGGTGCTCTGCGCAGATGCAATAACTGCAAGCGAAAGCGATAAAAAAAGTGTCGCAACGGATTTTCTAAAAACATTCATTCCTAAAGAGTCTCCAATTCTTCCCTGAATACCTTATCGGCATCTTTTGCCTCGATAGTTCGCACAATTTTGCCTTTTTTAAATATTATGGCCTTGTCTCCGCCACCGGCAATACCCAGGTCGGCATGCTTTCCTTCTCCGGGTCCATTAACTACACAACCCATCACGGCAATCGTTACATCTTTTTTTAGGGAAAGGAGCTCCTTCTGCCATCTGTCGACGAATCCATGGACGTCAAAGCCTATGCGTCCGCACCTTGGACAGCTTACAAGGGTTACTCCGCCGCTTCTTTTTCCGCATTCATGGAGGATTTCCCGTCCTGCAATGACTTCGTTTTCGGGGGTCGATGAAAGGCTTACCCTTACAGTCGCACCGAT
>CACYBG010000340.1 GCA_902772605.1 uncultured Spirochaetaceae bacterium | reverse complement strand
TTTTGATTTTGATGATGGTTCCGATGATTTTTTCATGCGCTGAAAAGAGAAAATACAATCTTCCGGTGAAGACGCTTGTTGTTAACGGTGCAGGCGGAGAAGTGAAGGTTGAGGCGGAAATTGCGATAAAGACCGAGGAAAGAAATTACGGATTCATGAACAGAAAGGATATTCCGGACGGGACGGGGATGCTTTTTGTGTTTGAGAGGGACCAGATTCTGAATTTCTGGATGAAAAACACGCCGCATCCGCTTTCGATTGCGTATATCGATGCTTCGGGTGTGATTTCCGACATTCTGGACATGACTCCGTTCAGTGAAAAATCGGTGCCAAGTTCCAGGTCGGTCAGGTTTGCGCTTGAAGTGCCTCAGGGGTGGTTCAATAAAGTCGGCATAAAAGTTGGCGACAGGGTTACGTGCCTTGAAAACGGTGAAAGCAGGGATTTGAAGTCCATAAAATGAGTCTTTGGTTTCTCGCTTGAATTTGAGGCGGAGGATTCGTTCGGTCGAAGGACGGTCGAAGGGCAGTCGATTTCCGTTTCTGGCTGATGAATCCTCCGTTTTGCCTTTAAATTTCCTGTTCCATCGATTTGAGTTGGGCTGATGCAATCGGGTCTTTCGGATCGATTTCAAGAACCGTCATGAAGTATTTCCGTGCTTCGGCTTCGTTTCCCATCTTCAGGAAAAGGTATCCAAGGTTGCTTATGATTTTCGTGTTGTCCGGGTCCATGTTCAATGCATCGACAAGGCTTTCCTTTGCACCGTTGAAATCGCCCGTTTCCATCTGGCAGATTGCAAGTTCGTTGAGGGTGTCTGCATTTTCGTCGCCGCCTTCACATTCCCTGGCCTTTTCAAAAGCCTGTTTTGCATCGCTGAATCTTTCGAGCCTTCTTAAGCCCCAGCCCAAAAGGAACCAGGCATTCCAGACCGCCGGATTTTCCTGGATGAACCTTCTGATTTCGTTTATGCCCTTTTCTTCCTGTCCCGATGAAATCAGTTCATAGGCGTTGTGGTAATGTTCGTCTTCAAGGTTGCGGGATGAAATTTTGTTCAGCATGTCCTGTGCAGTTTCACGCTTTTCGTTTCCGTTCGGACCAAGTTCTTCTTCGGATGCATCGGTCGTCAGTGCAAGGAAACTTTCAAAAGCCCATTTTGCCTCTGAAAAATTCCTTTTCTTGAGGTAATAATATCCGACGTTGAAAAATGCATCGGGGATTTCCGGATCGCTGTCCATGGCATCCTTGTAATAGGTGAGTGCAAATGCGTCGTATGCGTCGGCATCTTCGTGGAGACTGTTTTTCCTGTAGCTGTCTGCACGCTGGTCGTAAAAGAGGGCCATGTTCAGGATGATGTTCTTGTTTTCCGGATCCAGACCGTGAAGTGCAGTCCACATTTCCTCTGCCAATTCCCATTCTTCGTTGCGGGTTTTCAAAATGGCGGCTTCCTGAAGTTCCACCTTGATTTTCGGACGGATTTTTTCAATCATCTGCCTGTAGTACGGGAGATTTTCGTTGCTTTTGTCGTAGGCAAGAACTGTCAGTATTCCGGCCAGAATCTGTTCCTGAGAGAGTTCCGAAATGTTCATCGTCTCAGAATCGTCCCCGTCTTTTTTCTGAACCGGGATTGGAACAGTCGGGTCCAGCTTGAACTGGGAATTTGCAAATCTGTAATCATCAGGGAGTTTGATGAAATAAACCGTGTCTAAGTGGTTTGCTGGATTCATTTGTCTTTGCCTCTGAGTGTTGCGGTTGAGCGTGCGGATTCAGGTCTGTTTTGGGCATGAAAACGACGCTTTCCGATTTTTTGTTTGATATGTCTGTCACTGAGAATGTGCCGATCAATGCGTTGGGCACTAACCGGCATTTTTCCGTGTCGGGAGCTTGGGCTGTGCAGTTTTTTTTAATCGTCTTTGTTCGGTTGGGCGGCCTTCAGGTTCTGCTGAATCTTAAGTGCGCGCTGTTCCTTGATTTTCTGCTCTTCAAGGGCTTTCTGCTTTTCCATTTCTTCCTGTCTTGCCTGATTTTCAAGCTCGTTTTTGCGGAGTGAAGAAAGATAGTTGTTTATGTGAATCTTGTACGCCATGGAGATTGAATCTTCGTCAAATCTGATGCTTGCGGCGTAGATGTCGTTTCTTCCCTCTGCCGGAATCGCCTTTAATATGGTTCCCTTGAGCGTGATTGTTTCTTCTGGCTCGGTAAACTGAAGGCTGAGCTCAATCGTCTTGTTTACGAGGAATTTGGCCAGACCAAGGACCATTACCTTTGCACCTCCGAACGAAAGGTCCCTGAGTATGCAGCGGCGCGGTACACCCTGGATTGTTATGACGGTTTCTTCTTTCGGTATGCCAAGTCTGCGGCATGTATCCTGATTCAGTATGATTCGCTCGTCGTATCGGCGGATTGCATTTTCGTTGGCATCAATAAGGTGACCGACCATCTCGATGAATGCATCAGGCGGCCTCTGCGTAAATGCTATGTTCAGAATCGCCAGGTCGGTACTGTTTGCGTATGAGGATATTCCGTTGACCCTTCCTGCAATAAAAAAACTGAGTTGTTCTCCGGATGGCCTGATGAAATAAAACCTCACGTTAACAGCACCGGCATCCTTTTTGGACAACTGTTGAAAAGCTCCTCCCTTCGTGCCGATTATGACCTTTACCTGCTGGAATGAAGTGGAGTTGATTATGCAAGGCCACTGTGTTCCGTCGCATTTGAGGTATATCTGACGAGGGTCCATGCCAAAAATCTTGATGACATCTTTGGTGAACTTGATTTCAGTCGTTCTATAGTAGTCGTAATAATGTGTTAATTGTTGAGCTGTAATGATAGCCATACAGGGTATTTTAGTTTATAAAATCCTAATTGTAAAGTAGATTTTCTGAAGGTTTTCTGAAGG
>CACYBG010000339.1 GCA_902772605.1 uncultured Spirochaetaceae bacterium | reverse complement strand
TTCTGAAGGTCTTCATCTGTTAAATGAAAGCCGTTTGTGTAATCTTTTGGAACCTGGAAAGGTTCTTCTGCTTTTTCCATTTTTACTGCTACTTAAAATATGGACAAATATCCATATCAAGAAAATTACTACTTCATCCTGTATGCTTTTGAAAACTAGAGTTTTCTACTCACAAGTTCTTGTACAGTCCATAGTCGTAAATTCCCGACTAACCATCGGTACATAGTCTATATGACTTGTTTATGCCAGTTTATAGACTTCCAAATCTCTCAAATTAAGACTTGCATTAAAATCTCTATCATTTTCATACCCACAGTCGCATTTGTACCAACGGTCTTTAAGTCTTAAATTAAACTTAATGGCACCGCATTTATGGCACATCTTTGACGATGGAAAAAATCTTCCAGCAACTCTAACTTCAATTCCTAATTGATTGCATTTAGCAGTAAGTCTTTCTCTGAATGTGTAGAAATTCTGCTCAGCAATAACTTTTGAGAGATGTCGATTCTTCATCATTCCTTTTATATTCAAATCTTCGATTGTTACGAACTGTGGCTTGGTTTTTACCACTTCTGCAACACACTGATTTATGTAATCGGAATGGATATTATTTATCCTCTGATGAAGTTTCTGTACTTCAAGTAAGTTTTTCTGGATATTATGTCTAGTAGCTTCTCCATTTTTATTGCGTTCTTTTAATGCTTCGTATTTTCTCGAAAGCGAACGCTGTTTTCTTTTTATCTGTTTGTTCAGCTTCCTCACAACGTGAGTTTTGTTAATATTCTTAAAGGTTCTACCATCACTGAGAACTGCAAAATCTTTAAGACCCAAGTCAATTCCAATACCATCACTTGTCCGCTTAACTTTCTGAAAATCAGACTGTTCAACTAGAACTGAAACATAATATCTGCCAGCTCTTACCGATACAGTTCCACTTTTGATAATGTGTGTATCAGGATTAGTTGGTATATATCCTTTTTCTTTTAACTGAACCCAGCCAAGTGTTGGTATCTTAATTCGATGTCTTTCACAAGGAATGATTACTTTTGAATCTGTCTTTACGAAATACATCTTTACATTAGATTTACCTTTCTTCTTGAATCTTGGAAACTTAGCCTGCTTCTTGAAAAATTTCTTAAAAGCACATTCTGCATCCATAATTGATTTCTTCACAGATTTAGAACTGACTTCCTTAATCCAAGAGTAATTAGGGTTAGAAGGAATAAAATCATTGTTAAGCCACTTTGAGAAATCCATACCGCTTACAAACTTCTTTTCTTTTTCATAAACTTCTTTGTTATGAGCAATATAGAAGTTATAAATAAACCTACAAGTTCCAATTGTGTTATTAATTAAAACTTTCTGTTCTTCAGTAGGATTAATTTCTGTTTTGTATGCTTTCAGCAATTTCTTTATTCTCCAAAATAAAAAGTGGCTTTTTATGTGCAACTTAGAACCTTAATCAGCGTTCGCTCTGGTATATGTTACTAACCTTTAGTATCACGCACACCGCCAGCCACGGCTCTTAGCTTTGTCATAAAGAACTTTCAACGAACCTTTTCTAAATAACTCCGCTGAGTTAAATTTTTATCTACTTAGCACTACTACTAAGAATTTTTCCCCCATACCGGGGTACTTACCAAATTAAGATGCCTGGCTTTTACACCATTCGATAGTACGTTTAATACCGTCGAGATTACCTGAATTGATGTATGCTTTTGCTTTTTTCAGGAAATCACCAGTAAGTGTTCCGTCATTGATAAAGCCTTCAAGGATAGTTGTCTGTTCAACAAGCTCTGGATTTGGTGCTGGAGGGAATGCCTTGTCATTAGCATCTACATCCTTGTCTCCTGTGACACCAAATGCAGAAGAAAGTGCGTAACGGCGGAAATAAGTGATTGCTGCACCGGCTTTCTGAGTTGCGTTTACACCTTTCATATCTGTAATAGGGAACTCAGCAGTTTCTTCAATCCATTCACCACTTTCGTGAATGATACGAGTTGTAAGACCTACTGTCTGTCCAGACGAGCCACCATAAGGCAGTTGAACATATGACAATCCAAACTCTGGAAGAACTTCCTTTAGCATATCTATGATTTTTTCCAATGGAACATAATCATAGCCATATCCTTTACTTGAAGGATAAAGATTTTTGATTTTCCTTTGAGCCTTAACGAGAGACTCTGCAAGGTTTTTGATTGATTCTGAACTTTTCATTACTGACCTCCAGTTGTTTTGTGTATTTATTTCCAATCTCCTTGAATTTCTCAAGGAATCCACATTCAAGCCACGGACTGGCTATCTGTTTGATTTTTTCGTCAATCACTTTTGTTACCTCTCGTATAAGTTAAATTAACAATAATATAATAT
>CACYBG010000338.1 GCA_902772605.1 uncultured Spirochaetaceae bacterium | reverse complement strand
TGTTCTCATAAGGTATTGCAGTCGGATTTAATACCCCTTGTTTCGCCCCAGAGGGGCGGGGTATTAAACCCTCCGCTCGAATAAAAGGTATGAACCTCGTTGCTTGCAGCGAGGTATGTTGATTTTAAGGCTGATTTCCATCACATTTTTTTTATTTCCCCGTGATTTCCATTCCGTACTGCAATTAAACTTTCATTTGAAATTTTTTCAAGGAAAGCCCTGTCATGACTTACGGCAATCATTGCACAATCCAAGGATGAAAGCGCATTTTCAAGTGCAACGACACTTGTGATGTCCATATGATTCGTCGGCTCATCCAAAATCAAAAGCGAAACAGGTTTTCGAACTGCCAATGCAATCATCAGTTTCCGGAATTCACCAGGGCTCAATTCTCTACCGATATTTTCCTTACCGTCAGAAAAATCAAATTCCCTCAATTGATTCAATCTTTCCGGCTCACTTCCCAATCTGAACAGCGTTGAAAGGACATCTCCCCTTTCGCTTTCATCAAGTTCATAAAAGTCATTAAGAATTTTCTGCATCTCTTCGTCAGAAATTTCCTGAGGCAAATAAAGAACATCGGATTTCCGTCCTGAACTCTCCAAGCCATCAATAACATGACGAATGAAAAGCGTTTTTCCGGAACCGTTCTGACCGGTTAGCGAAAATTTCATTCCGCGTCTTATTTCAATTTGCGGAACATCAATAGAATAAGAACCGGCTTTTAAAACGCATTTTTCAACATTAATCGGTTTGAAAAAATCAGTTTCTGAAAGTGCAAAACCTTCCTTTCGCTTTAATGATTTTTTTATTTCGTCACGAGTATTTTCCGTCTGACGGATTTGTGTTTCCAGTCTGGCCTTGGCATCACCGGTAGTCCTGTCCTTTCCACTTATCCTTGCCACGTCGATTTTAAACTGAGTGTCATGATCATGAAAATCTAATGATTTTTTAGAAAGTCTGGATTTTGCCTTTTGATTTTCAATTTCCAGTTTAGCACTTCTCTGCCTTTCGGAATCAGCTTTTGCATTCAGTCTTTCCCATTCGTTCCGTGATTTGTCCGCATTCCGATTCTTCAATTCCAACGCTTTTGTAAGCCCACACGGATAGGACTCATATGAAATGCATTCCCTTCCTCCTGCAAATGCACGAGCTTCGTTAAAAAGATAAACGGTACGATTGCAAAGCGAATCGACAAAATTCCTGTCGTGACTTACCATGATTCCAACGCCGGAAAAATCAGAAAGTGCCGAAACAATAAGTCCGACGGTTTCTGAATCCAGATGATTTGTCGGTTCATCAAGCAAAAGCACATCAGGTCTTTCTGCCAAGGCGCATGCAATCTGAATGCGTTTTTTTTCACCGCCAGACAGAGTCTCGTAACGTTCAAGCATTTCCTCACTGATTTTCAGTTTAGAAAAAAATCTTCTGATTTCATTGTCATCCGACCAGAATGCAAGGTAAAGGTTTTCCGGAACATCTGAAGTTTCCTGGGCACAGTAAACAACTGCTCCAGTTTCTGCACCGTTTGAACCGGTCGAAACATGTCCTCCGTCAGCCTGAATGAATCCAGCAATCAATTTCAACAGAGTACTTTTTCCGCATCCATTGCTTCCTGCAACACAGGTCCATCCATCGGAAATTTGAAGCGAAAAATCTTCAAAAAGATTTGCATTTGATGACGGGTAAGAAAAATAAAGGTTTTTGATTTGAATTGACATATTGGCCTCCATAAAAAAAGAAGCCGGTTGCAGAGTGCCATTCACCGACGGCTGCATCCATGTAAAAAGGATACAATTTAAATTTAAAACTGCAACTGACTTCCAAAATTAAAACTCAAAAAAAAGAGGAATTTAATCTAGTGATTGGAAATCAGATTTACAGTCTCATCGGCTATGCATCTCCTGAATGAATTGATGCTTTCATTCTATAAACATTTTGAGCGATATGTCAAGAGATGATTTCTAAGGTTCAAATAATTCATTTTAAATTTGTAATCAGCCCGACCGCTCCACCGCCACATGCAATCACCCCCAATGCAAATCCGCCCAAGGCAATCGGAGCAATGGCACAACCACCAAG
>CACYBG010000337.1 GCA_902772605.1 uncultured Spirochaetaceae bacterium | reverse complement strand
TCCTGAAAAAATCCTGATTGATTTCGAATTTCTTTGTCAGATGGAAAATCTGTGGTATAATGGAACGGTTCGATGGTTCCGTTATCAACCGGGTCCAATCGACTTGATTTCAATTTGCTGAGAATTTCCTTTAACTTTGGTTTTGGAAATTCCGTATAGGAGTTTTTATGGCGACCAACGATATTTTGAAGGGACTTGCTTCTGCCGTCGGAGGCGAGCTTGCAAAGAGTGCTGCTAAATCAGCGTCAAAAACAACGACAACTACAGCGAAAAAGACGACAGCCGCAAAATCCGGTTCTGCAAAAACAACTGCAACCAAATCAAAGGCCGTAAAAAAGGCTGACGATTCGAAATCCGGTGGATTCGACCTTTCCGGCATTTCAAGTCTTTTGACGGGAGCCGTTACCAGTACCTTTACAAACGGTTTTGCAAAAGGTGCGTTGGGATTTACCGATGTAAACGGAGACGGAAAAATCGACTTGAAGGACATACTTCAGACCATCGTTTCTGCGGTACAGGGTGGAAAACTCGACATTTCATCGCTTACATCCGCAATTACCCAGGTTTGGAACGCCGGTTTCAAATCAGGTCAGGAAAGCGGAAAAAAATAATTTCTTTTGAAAATCATTTTAACGGACCTCTGGCTTCAGGGGTCTATTTTTTTTGCGTCCGTTCGGTGTTATTCCCTTCATATTTATTGATTTTTATGATATAATTCCTGCAATGAATATCTGTCTTTTTCATCAGGATGAGTTGGGCCGCCCCTTGAACATTCGGGATTCCAGGGCTGAACACATAATCAAGATTCTCCATAAAAAGGAAGGCGACAGTTTTTCTGCCGGAATAATTGGAGGAATGGCCGGGATTGCAACGATAAAAAGTCTGGATGTTCATGAGGCAAAATCAAGTGACGGGCGCAAGTCTTTTATGGAAGGCTCCATGACTTTTTCTTTTGAGCCGAAGACTGACGGTAAACCGCTTTATCCGCTGATTATGGTCATTGGTTTTCCTCGTCCGATTCAACTCAAGCGTCTGCTTCGCGATATGGCGGGGCTTGGAGTCAGCCAGATTCATCTGTGCTCTACGGAACTGGGTGAAAAATCCTATCTGAAATCGGAACTTGCTACGACAGATGCAGGTTTCCAGATGCTTTTGGAAGGGACCGAACAGGCTGCCGGGACTCATGTTCCGGAACTCTTCATTCACGGTTCCCTGGATGACTGTCTTTCCGAAATAAAAAAGTCTTTTGAATCTTTCAAGGGATATGCCTTGGACAATATAAATCCTGCCGGAAACCTTTGGAGCGAGCTGATGGAAAATCCTCCTTCGAAAGATTCCGTAACGGTTGCCGCAATCGGTGCAGAACGTGGGTGGACAGATTCTGAACGTCGGCTTCTGGAAGGCAGCGGTTTTATTCGTCTGGGTATGGGAAAACGTGTGCTTAGGACCGAAACTGCTTCGACCGTGGCTGCCAGTCTGATTTTGGGTGCCATGGGCGTTTTGGATTGACCGGGCATATAAGTGGGGGAACTGTAAGAAGATTATGGACAACGAAAAGGTAAAGGACATCCTGCTGGACATAGCGGATACATCTCTGGAATTTACCGTAACCATGACGGGAAAGGAAAGCAAGAAGGTCAACGGACTGTACAAGCCTGAGACCCGTGAAATCCTGCTTCACAACAAAAATTTCAAGACTGACAATCAGCTGGTTTATACTGCCGTTCACGAGTATACCCATCACCTGATGAATGAGGAGGAGATTGCTGCAAACGGCGGTAAGGATCCTCATTACAAGGGGCGGGTCCACACCAATGCGTTCTGGGCGAAATTCCACGGTCTTTTGGAGATTGCCGAACAGAAGGGATATTATGCCATGGATCTTTCCGGGGTTCCTGAACTCGAATCCCTGACGAAAGAGATAAAGGAACTTTACATAGTCCCCAACGGCAAGCTGATGCTGGAATTCGGTCGCAAGCTGGCAAAGGCCCACAGTCTCTGTGAAGAAAATTCAATCCGGTACGAAGATTATCTGGACCGTGTACTTCAGCTTCCAAGAAATACGGCCAGAACGGTTGCTGCTGTCGGTGCACTGAATGACGATGCTGCAGAACTCGGATTTGAAAACATGAAGATTATGGCGTCGATGAAAAAGCCTGATGAACGCGCCAAGGTCACCGATGCCCTGAAAAACGGAAAGAGTCCTGAATCAGTAATCGCCATGATGAAGAAAAAGGCGAAGTCCGTCGATCCCAGGACAAAGCTTGAAAAGGAGCGTGACCGCTTGACAAAAACCATCGCGGAACTTAAAACAAGATTGGAATATGTGGAGGAAAGCCTTGAAAATCTCTAAACTTGCAAAGAAAATTTTGGCACTGTCTTTTGCTTTGGCCGGAGTGCATGTGTTTGCCCAGACCGTTTCTTCTTCAACTTTCGGTTCAATTTCTTCCCCTTCAATGCCTACCATTGATGCTCCCGTGATTGGAGGCGGTTATTACAGGCCGGGCGTAAAGGGCGGTACCCAGAATCAGTCTGCGAAGAAAAACGATGTCGCTGCTGCCGTTGCAACCGAAGAAAAGAAATTGAAGGATGATGCCTCCAAAACCATAGATGAACTTTTGCCGTCCCTGACTGCAAATGAAATCCAGGTGCTGAACGTAAACGGAGTCCTTGAAAGCGTACTGGAAAGTCAGCATAAGGAATCTTCCGTAAAAAAGGACGAATCTGAGACGAACGAGCTTTTGCGTCAGGTGCTTTCTGAAATGGAAGACATGAAGAATCAGCAGTCGAATGTGGCCGTTACGGTTTCAAATACGGGAACGTCCCGTGTAAGTTCTTCAAGGCTCCTCCGCTTCAAGGTAAATGGATATGACGTACTTAGGACATGCCGAACCCTTTTCATATCGGACGTGCAGGATGACGGAACTTTCCTCATAACGGGAGACAGACGCTATCAGAGCGATGGAAAAACAAGGCTTGAAACTTTCCATGTGCTCTTCAAGGCTGATTCCGGGGCAAACGGGATGAAATCCTACAGCGCGGCGACGGTCGTAACCCAGGATTACCTGAACGAAAATTCATTCCTCTATCAGATGAGTCAGAGAAGCGACATGCAGGCAAGCCGTACCGGAAACCTTGTGACCATGCGTACAAGTGATCCTGACTGGAAGCTTGAACTCCTTATTGATTTGGGAACGTCATCAAAATGATTGAAAAACTTGAAAGGGGTCTGGAAAAGCTCGGCCTTGATTTTTCGGCGGAACAGAAGGACAGGCTTCAGGTTTACATAAACGACGTCCTTGAATGCAACAAGACCTACAACCTCATGAAGGCTGATTCTGCGGATGAACTTGCCGTAAACCATGTTTTGGACACTCTTGCGGCGGCTCCCCACATCAAGTCCATGATAGAAAGGATTAAGTCAGCGAACAACAGGCCCCGTCTGGATATAGGCGACATAGGAAGCGGAGGCGGATGTCCCGGACTGCCCCTTGCCGTTGCATTTCCGGATGAACAGTTTACCCTGGTCGAAAGGATGGAAAGACGCTGCATTTTCCTGACCGATGCGGTTTCGCACATGGGGCTTGAAAACGTGGAAATCCTCTGTCTTCAGGCTGATTCTGTACCCAAGGAATCGTTCGATCTGGAAGTGTTCAGGGCTTTTCATCCGTTTGACAGGAAGATTGCGTCCCTTTTGCTCGGAATGTGCAGGAAAGGCGGTGCGATTGCTGCTTATAAGGCTCGTGCGGAAAAAATCCAGGCCGAAATGGAAAGCGTAAAATTTCAGATTCCCGAATATGAAAAGATTCCCCTTCAGGTTCCGTATCTGGAGGACCATGAGAGGAATCTTGTGGTTGTCTGGAAGTAAAGGTCAATCTCTAAAATTGAACGTTTGAAATCAACGGATTAAATCAACCGGCTTGAAAAAAGGGATTGGATATCACTGCATCCGGTCCCTTTTTTTTGAAAATCCGGCGGCCTTGGTGAATACGTGTTCGACATACTGGGCTTCCTTTTCGCTCAGGGCCGAACGTGAAAGTATCGTGCGCCAGAACTGCTTCATGTCGTCCCGACCGGTTACTGAAAAAAATCCAATCTCCTGAAGGCTGTCTGCAATCGATTCGACCGTTTTGTCCAGGCGTTCCAGGCTTATGGGTGTACATCCCGAAATGTCGTTCCTGTTCGTCCTGAAAAGCTGATAGCACATTATCTGTACGGCATGACTCAGGTTGAGCGATGCAAAATCGGGGCTTGATGGAATCGTCACTCCCACCGTGCATTGGTCGGTTTCTTCATCGGTAAGACCCGTCCTTTCGTTTCCGAATACCACAGCGACTTTTCCGTTGTTTTCGCTTGCTGAATCCGCAAACGATGCAAATTCTTCCGGCAACTGAAGCTTGAACCGTTTTTTTCCCTTGCGTCTGGTCGTTCCCGCTGCACATACGCAGTCTGCCGTAGCTTCCGTAATCGAATCGAAAAATTCAGCGTTGTCCCAGATGTAAGCTGAATGTATTGCAAGGATTCTGACCCTTGTATCGTCAAAATCTTCCTTTTTACCGACAATCCTCAGCGTGTGGATGCTGTTGTTAGCCATCGCCCTGCATACCGCACCCACATTCCGGCTTTCTTCCGGACGGCACAGGACTATCACTATGTTATCGAGATTCATGTAAGGGACTATACCGTTTTTCTTGATTTTAGGCTACAATCGACTCATGCAGAACTTTGATTTGAAAGGGAAAAATGCGTTTGTAATCGGCGGAACGGGCGGAATCGGTCTTGAAGTTGCCCGAATGCTCAGGGAATCCGGTGCAGAAGTTACTGTTGCGGGGCGACATCAATTGAAGAATGCCCAAGGAATCGATTGGGTTCATGTTGATTTCGACCTTGGAGCGTCTGAATTGGCCCGGGATGATGTCAAATGCCTGCTTGAAAAATGCGACATACTGATTTTCACTTACGGACCCTTCATCCAGAAATCCCTGCATGAAACAACCCCTGACGACTGGCTGAAAATGGCCGTGGATGATTATGCACTTCCTGGAATTGCCGTTTCAAGCGTTTTGCCCGGCATGATGGAGCGGAAATTCGGAAGAATCATACTTTTCGGCGGGACAAGGACGTTCCAAATCAATCCGTACAGGACCAATGCGGCGTATGCGGGTGCAAAAACCGGAATTTCAGTAATAATAAAGTCAATCTCTGCCGAATATAGAAAGCATGGGGTAACTTGTAATGGAATTTTTCCCGGATTTACGCGGAATCCTCCTGATGATTCCGTTTCCGTGGATGAAAAATCCATTGCACTTCAGGTGATGAACCTTGTCTGTTCGTCAGATTTGAATGGCGTTCTTATGAATGTTGACTGCGGATGGAATCCCGTGTCGTGACGACAAATTTAAGGGTAAATAAGGTAAATATTACTGAAATAGGCATGGTTTTTGAATTTCTAATTTGACTAATGGCCGATATTCGGGTAATATATTAAAACACCCTTAGAACCTTTTGTATTGACGGCTTCACAGGTGTTTTGGAGACGTTGAAAGAATGGGTCGGTTCCTGCGCAGTTTTTGAATGCAGGTTGGGCATGGAATAAAAAACGAACTCTGATAAAAAGTTGAAGCGACGATATTTTCGCTGGAGGAAGATTATGGGTAACGATTTGGTTCCTGGATTTAATGACGAAAAAGATGACAGCCTTAAAATTCAGTTGGATAAGGTCCAGGAAGTTGACAACTGCCTCATGGTTATACTTAACGGCTATATTGATACATACAATTCGGTTTACTTCCAGAAGCAGGTCGGTAAGATTGTAAGTGCAGGATTTGTAAACATAATTTTCAACTGTTCATGCTTGAACTATGTATCATCAACCGGTATCGGTTCATTTACGGCCTTCCTGAAGCTGGTGAAGCCAAAGGGTGGCGATATAGTTCTTTTGAACATTCAGCCGAAAGTATATGAAGTTTTCCAGCTTTTGGGATTCAGCCAGTTCTTCAATATCAAGGAGTCTTTGGGAGATGCCGTTGATTTCTTCAAGAAAGGCGGTGCTCCTGCTGAAAATACCGTATTCCCGAAAGTGTTCAACTGTCCTGTATGTTCACGAAAACTGAAGGCTGCAAAAAGCGGTAGATTCCGTTGTTCCGACTGCAAATCCATACTTGCAATCGATCAGCAGGGACATGTTTTCCTTGGCTAAAGCGGATTAACGCATACAGTCGATTTATGGATGCCCGGTTTCAATGTACCGGGTATTTTTTATTTTCATCCCCCAGTCCTTTTGAAAATCAATCCTGCCATTGGATGTAAACCAATCCTGCCATTGGATGTAAACCAATTCTGTCATTGAGCTGAAAACAGGTCGGTCATTGAGCTGAAAACAGGTCGGTCATTGAGCGAAGTCGAAATGACATGGCTTGGCTTGGCTTCGACTACGCTCAGCCACCGGGGACTACGCTCAGCCACCGATTTGATTACGTTCGTCCTCCGATTCGACAGTGCACATCCACTGTTTTGACTCCGTTCAGAGACGAGCGTTAAAAAAGTGACAAAAAAAATTTATTGTGTTGAAAGTGGCGGCGAAAAAGGTTATAATTCAACAGTTTTAGATTTTATTAGGGGGAATCTATGTTAACAGGCAGGCATGTTATTGAGCCGGGCGATTTGTCAGTTTCTGAAATCGAAGAAATTTGTTCATTGGCAGAGCAGATTATTGTTAATCCGAATTCTTTTCAAGATGTGTGTCGCGGGAAAATTCTTGCGACACTTTTTTTTGAGCCGAGCACAAGGACCCGACTTTCCTTTGAGGCTGCAATGCTGCATTTAGGCGGAAGCGTCGAAGGATTTGCCGATGCCAGTTATACGTCATCAACAAAAGGTGAAACGCTTGCCGATACGATCCGCGTGGTCAGTTCCTATGTGGACGTAATTGCCATGCGCTCTCCAAAAGAAGGTTCCGCTCTGCTTGCTTCACAGTTCAGTGCCTGCCCGATAATCAATGCCGGTGACGGAGGTCATTATCATCCGACGCAGACTTTGACCGACCTTCTTACAATCCGTGCACTCCAGGGCGGTTTCAGCGGACACACAATCGGTTTCTGCGGAGACCTTAAGTTTGGACGCACCGTTCATTCCCTGGCAAAAGCAATGTGCCGATATCCCAACAATAAATTCGTGTTCATCAGCCCGAACGAACTGACCTTGCCGGAGTATTACATAAAGAGCGTACTTGAACCGGCCGGAGTTGAATATACGACATCCGAACGTCTCGAGACCGTAATCGGCGACCTGGACATACTTTACATGACCAGGGTTCAGAAGGAACGCTTTTTCAACGAACAGGATTACATCAGGTTGAAGGACAGCTACATATTGGATAAGGCGAAAATGCAGCTTGCCCGTAAGGATATGATAGTCCTGCATCCGCTTCCACGTGTAAACGAAATCTCCCCGGAAATCGACAGCGACCCAAGGGCGGCATATTTCAAGCAGGTGAAATACGGAATGTACGCACGCATGGCATTGATTTCAAAAGTTACCGGATGCCTTTGATTTTATAGGGAGATTTATATGATTAACATTGCAGAAATAAAGAATGGACTTGTTATTGACCACATACAGGCTGGATGCGGATGGAAGGTTTTCAAGTGGCTCGGACTGGATAAGGCCCGCTTTTCAACCGCACTGATTATGAACGCCGTTTCCCACAAATCGGGACGCAAGGACATAATCAAGGTGGACAACATAATCAACATAGATTACAGCGTTTTGGGATTCATCGACTCGAACATAACGGTCAACGTGATTCAGGATTCCAAAATCGTACGCAAAATCAGGATGGAACTTCCGGAAAAGGTCGAAAACGTGATTCAGTGCAAGAATCCACGCTGCATAACCATGACGGAACATTATGTGCCTCAGGAATTCCGCCTGGTTGACAGGATGAAAAAACAGTACAGGTGCTATTATTGCGATGCCCTTTATACTGCCGGAACCTTGGGGGATGATTAATGGAAAAATCTCTGCTGATTTATAATGCTCGTCTTGTTGACAGGGATATGGACGTAAAGAAAGGGGCTGTCCTTGTCAGAAAAGGCAGGATAGAAGGATTTCCGTCCGCCGATGCAGTGAAGGAACTTTTGAAGGATTCCGACATCGATAAGATGGATGCAAAGGGTATGGTCCTTATGCCGTCATTCATCGACATGCACGTTCACATGAGGGATCCGGGACAGACTCAGAAAGAGGATTTGGAAAGCGGATGTAGAGCGGCCGTTGCAGGTGGATTTGGAACCGTCGTTTTGATGCCGAACACAAATCCTGTAATCAGTTCTCTGGAAGCGGCTGAAAAAAACATGTCCAAGACCGACCGCATGAATCTGCTGAAAGTCTATCAGTCTGTGAGCATAAGTTCAGGATTCGACGGAAAGACCACGGACCATCTGGATTCTCTGGACAGAAAGATTGTTCCTCTGATTACCGAAGACGGTCATGAAGTCACCGATTCTTTCGTCATGCTTGAAGGAATGAAAAAGGCCGCTTCAAAAAAAATAATCGTTTCATGCCATTGTGAAGATCCTTTCCTTGCCGATGCCGCAAGACCTCTCCGTAAAAAGGCGTTGGAACTTTTGAATGCGGAAAAGCCAAGTGCTGCAGATAAAAAACAGGCGAAAAAATATCTTCAGGAAGCACATTCACTTTTGGCTCTTGCTGAGGATGCCGCAACATTCAGAAACATCCGGCTTGCAGAAGAGGCAAAAGTCCATCTTCACCTTTGTCATGTAAGCACGGAACAAAGCCTTGATGCCGTAAGACGTGCAAAGAAAGCCGGTCTTAACGTCAGCTGTGAAGTGACTCCGCATCACATTGCCTTGAACTGCGAGACTGCAGGAAATCAGTTTCAGATTGTAAATCCACCGTTGAGGCCGGAAAGCGACAGGCTTGCAGTCATCGCCGCATTGAAGGATGGGACTGCCGATGTAATTGCAACCGACCATGCCCCTCATACCGCATCCGACAAAGCTTCCGGTTCACCTGGATTTTCCGGACTGGAAACTGCATTTGCCGCCTGTTATTCGGTGCTCTGTCTGGAAAACGGAATGAAACTCAAGGATCTTTCTGCCAAAATGTCTGCTCGTCCGGCTGAACTTCTGGGACTGAAAAATCAGGGACTTTTGGAAGAAGGTTATGATGCAGATTTGGTTCTGGTTGACATTGAAAATCAGTGGACGGTCCGCGGTGAAAAATTTGAAAGCAAGGGAAAGTACACTCCGCTTGAAGGAAAAAAACTTTTCGGAAAAATAGTCGCAACGATTTACAACGGAAAATTCGTTTACCGTGCGTTCGGCTACAATATTGAAGCCATAGGACTTTGAACCGGCTGAGTTTTGTCGATTGAGGAAAAATCCGGGTCCGTCAATTGTTTCGTCATCGTTCGATTGGCGGACCTTTGTTTTGTCATGCGCCTCATGCCGTGGATTTTGCCCGTTAATCATCCTGATTTTCGGTAACCGCATTGAAAAAAGATTGTTTGATGAATGGGATTTTTAGCTTGAGAGGAGGGGCTGTTCATGAAAATTAGGACTTTGTTTTTCGGATTTACCTTATGTTTTCTTCTGGTTTCAAATTCGTTTTCCCAGACCCCGACTGATTTTCCGTCCCTTGAGCCGTTCATCGACTTTAAGTATTCGTCTCCAACTCTGACACCGCGTCAGATAATCACTTCCGCACTTTATTTTTCGATGTATCCGAATCTTGATGCAGCCACTCTGATTAAATA
>CACYBG010000336.1 GCA_902772605.1 uncultured Spirochaetaceae bacterium | reverse complement strand
CCTTAAGGCCGAAGAGGATGCCCGTCTTGCTGCAAGAAGCGGAACATGGTTTGCAAAGAAAAACACGACCGAGGAAGAGGTTAAGGCAGCTGCTGCAAAACTTACGTCCGGCGGACTCATAATGGTTCCCGCAAAAGAGAAGAAGGAAGGAGAGAAGGAAAGCATCTACAGGCGAGTTGCAAAATTCCTTGTCGTAATAGGCATAGACGAGGCTGCAAAAATTCTTCCGCATCTGACCCAGGAACAGACTGAAAAGATTGTCCCTGAAATTGCATCCATAAGGAGCGTAAGTCCCGAAGAAGCCCAGGAAGTCGTTGAAGAATTCAAGTCACTCCTTACCAAGGCCCGAGAATCTGGCGGAGTCGATACTGCACGCACCATACTCACAAAGGCGTACGGCAGCAAAAAGGCGGCGGAGGTATTGAACAAGGTAGTAAAGCATCCGAACGGAAAACCCTTCGACTATCTTTTCGATGCAGATCCGGAGCGCATAGGCATACTCATCGACGGTGAAAGCGTTTCCGTCCAGGCCATAGTCCTTTCAAGGATAGAACCGAAAAAGGCTGCAAAGGTCATAAACATGATGGAGCCTGCCGTAAAGAGCGACGTGGTGATGCGCCTTGCAAAGCTGAAACCCGTTGCATCCGAAGTGCTTGACAGCATGAGTGCGAGCCTTTACGAAAAGATGATGACCCAGAACACCGAGAATACGAATCGCCTTGATGGAGCGTCTGCTCTGGCACAGATACTCAAGCGCATGGATCCGAGTGCAGAATATTCCATCATTGCAAGCCTGAGCGAAGAAAATCCCGAACTCGGTGCAAAAATCAGAAGGAAACTGTTTACTGAAGAAGACGTCATAAAGGGCGACGACAGGTACATGCAGAAAAAGCTCCACGACATGACGGACAGCGACCTGGTCTACCTCCTGCGCGGTAAGAGCGATGCATTCCGTGCAAAGATTTTCAGCAACATATCCAGGCAACGGGGCCGCATAATTGAGGATGAGGAACTGATAAGGGAACACCTGCTTAAGTCTGACTGTGAAAAGGTGACCCTTCAGTTTTACGGTGACCTGCGCCGTGCATGGGAAGTCGGGGAATTCATCGTCGAGGATCATGACATCGTCGGGCCTGAAAAACTGGTCTCGTCTCCCGATTCACGCAGGGATGAGATGAAGGTTCCTGTGCCTGAAAGAAACGTCAGGAAATTCACCGACGAAGAGGTCGTAAAATGCAGGGACCGGTATGTTCAGGAAGCTCTCCATGGCATGAACGACAGTGAAGTGGTCGTCTTGATGTGCGGAAAGGACAAGAAATTCAGGAACAAGATACTGCGGAACATTTCGTCAAACAGAAACAGGATTCTTGCAGAAGAGGAGCGCCTGAAGGAATATCTGGTAAAGTCATACGGAAAGGGACCATCCGCACAGCCCGACGGAAAGACGTATCCGGATGCCTCCCTCAGGATGCTTAAGGAAGACATGGAAAGGGCTGAGCTTCTTTTCAATGCGGCATTGGGACGCGCCATCGATGCGGATGCGTAGAACGACTGCTGTACTTTCGTTTCAGCTGCATGTCGATATTTGAGGATTTAAGATGATGAAAAAAGGCGACACATACAGAGGATTCAGGGTTGTTGAAGTCATGGACTGCGTCAAGGACTGCGATGCGCCCGGAATCTACCTAAGGCATGAAAGGACCGGAATGGAAGTCTTCCACGTTCTCAAGGAAGACGATGAAAATCTTTTCGCTTTCGTTTTCAGGACACCGGTGAAGGACAGTACCGGGGTGGCGCATGTGATTGAACACAGCGTGCTTTGCGGTTCGGAAAAATATCCGTTGAAGGATCCGTTCATAAGGCTTTCGAACCAGAGCCTTGCAACGTATCTGAATGCATTTACGTCCATGGATTATACGGCTTTTCCGTCAAGTTCGGTTGTCAAGGCCGATTATTTCAATACTTTTTCGGTGTATGCCGATGCCGTTTTCTTTCCGCTGCTCAAGGAGGAGGTTTTCCTTCAGGAAGGACACAGGATCGAATTCGACGAAAAGGGACGTCCTTCGATACAGGGTGTCGTCTACAACGAGATGAAGGGAAAGTATTCTTCATATGAATCCGTTATTTCCGACGGGATAGACAACGTGGTGTTCAACGGTACGAGGTATACGAACGATTCGGGCGGAGATCCCATGGCGATTCCATCCCTAACGTACGGACGCTTCAAGGCTTTCCACAGGAAGCACTATACCCCTGCCAACTGCATGCTCTTTCTGTACGGAAACATTCCGACCGAAGAACAGCTGGATTTCATAGATGCGAACGTGCTTTCAAGGATTTCTGCATCTGGAAAGAGGGTTCCTTTTCCTCCTTTCCCGACCGATTCAAAGGTTCCTTCGAGGGCAAGGGTTTACGGTCCTTCCTCGGAAGATGAAACGAAGGATTCCGTCGTCTGTGCATGGCGACTCTTTTTCCCCGATATACCGCGCAAGCAGCAGAGGATAGAACTCATGTTCCTGAACAACCTGCTGTGGAATTCCGATTCTGCGCCTGTGTCAAAGGCTCTTCTGGAAAGCAGGCTTGGCGATGACATTGCTCCTCAGACGGGGGTAACCTTCCTTCAGTACCACAGCGTTGCATGCGGACTCAGGGGTACGGACTCAAAGTGTGCAGGGCAGGTCAAGCGCATAATATTCAGTGAACTGGAAAAAATATGCAGGGAAGGACTCAAGGAAGAGATCATGGACAGGATATGCATGACCTTCGACTTTTTCAACCGTGAAATCAGCAGGGACGGCGGACCTCAGGGACTCGTAATGCTCAGAAGGTGTCTCGGCGGATGGATTTACGGCGAAAATCCCTGGGAATTCCTTGAGCTATACGACGACTTCAAGAAACTTAAGTCAAGGCTTGATTCGGATCCCGGATACCTTTCCACGATGATACGCAGGTATTTCCTTGACAACCCGAACTTTACGGTGGTGACGGCAAGTCCTTCGCTTCAGTGGATAAAGAAACGCGAAAGGATGGAAAAGGAAAACCTCAGGAATGAGCTTGCCCTTATGGGACGTGAAAAGGCCGGAAAGAAATTCCTCAGGATGCTTGATTTCCAGAAGACCCCGGAGCCCGATGAGCTTGTCAGAAACTTCCCGCGTATTTCCACGGACCAGCTGGAAGTCAAGGTATGGGACTCTCCGGTACGCAGCGTTGAAATCGGAGGAATCCCGCTTTTCATGAACAGGGAGCCCACCAATGGAATCGTATATTTCGATCTGTACTACGCAATAGACGGATTGACTCCCGAAGAATACAGGTATGCATCCATAGTTGCCGGAACATGCACCGACGTAGGCTGGGGAAAGTTGTCCTGGAGCGAAAGCCAGAACATGCAGCAGCGTCTGACCGGAAACCTTGTGCCCCATACCGAATCGATGGACTGCGCAATCCATGACGAGTCCAGAAATTCCGATTATGTAGGACGCGACTGGATGGTAATAACCGTATCCGTACTGGAGGATAAGCTTGAACCCGCCCTGAAAATGCTTTCCGACATGCTCCTGAACGTCGATTACCGGGATACCGAAAGGCTCATGAACCTCATAAACTCATCCGTGAACTCATTCAAGTCTGGCCTTGCATACTATTCGAACATTTACGCATGGTACCGTGCAAGGAGAAAGGCAGACTGGAGTTCGACGCTCAACGAACTATGGAGCGGACTTACGTCAAGCTTTACCATGAAGGAACTTTCCCGCATGGATCCCGACAGGGTTGCTTCAAGGCTCAGGACCGTACTCAAAAAAATCCTTTCCGGCGGATCCATCATGCACGTAGTATCTACGGCCGAGGGTATATCCAGAACGAAAAAGCTTCTGCCTGATTTCGTTGAAAAGCTTTCGCTGCGTCCGGTAGGGAAAAAGCCCGTTCACAACCACCAGAAGATGATTAAGCTTACGGAACTTTCGGGTGAGGTCGTAAATCCTCCGTCGAAGGGAAAGGGAAATCCGTATTTCATCGACGAGGTGATGCTGCTGAACGGAACCGTGGGAACCGTCTATTCGGCCCTTCAGTCCTCTCCGTACGGTACCAGGGCTTCGGTTGCTGAAAGCGTATTCTGTCACGGAATGTCGAACAGTGAACTCTGGGATCTGATAAGGACCAAGGGCGGTGCCTATGGAGTAAGTTTCTTTTCGAAGTCGATATACCTCCTGTCCGGATATGGAACCTACAGGGATCCGAAGCCGTTTGATTCTGCAAGGACAATAAGGGATGCGTTGATTGAATCGGTAAAAAAGGATTATGACGACGGAGACGTTGAAAAATCCATAATCGGCTGCTATTCATCCACGGTGGAGCCTGTAGTGCCTTCCGAGCGCGGACTCATGGCCTTCAATGCAATCCTTCACGGAGCGAAGATTAGCGACAGGAAGAAGACGCTTAAGTTCCTATTTTCACTTTCGAAAGATGACGTGCATAAGGCTGCCGAACGGTATTCGAAGTGGGCTTCGGATGGCGACCCGAAGTTCTCCACCGTCGTGTTTTGCCCGAAAAACCTGTTTTTATCGAAAAATAAAGAAAATACTGGAATAATTATCAATTTGACATTATAATTGATGTGTGTTGTCCTGGGGTCGGCATGTAAAATGTAAGCCCCGGGCTTCCGTTCCATAAACAAAGATTATTAAAAAGTAGGCATTTCGTTTGATTTGCATGTTGGGCTGGATTTCCGCCGGATATGGCCTTGTCCGCGTGTAACGAGGGCTTTCATGACTTGGTATGGAACCTGGTGGATATGCTGTTGGGGAAATGCTGGATGATGCTTTGCGTATTAATCAGCTGTCCCTTAGATTAGGAGAATGTTATGGGAATAGAAGAAAATGCTGAAAAACTTTTATCGATGATCAGGCTGCTTGTGTCTGACGTACAGGGAGCACCTTTCCCGGGTCAGAATTTTGAGCCTGAACTCTATTCAATCTGGTATGAGCACGTCCAAAGGAATGCTCAGGAATGCTTTGAATTCCTCGATGAAAATTTTCCTGCCGACAAGGAAGGCATAAACAAAACCATTCAGAAAATGTTTAAATAACTTGTTATTTCTGCCGAAAATACAGAAAGGGAAGGCTTTCAGTATCCTGAATGAAATCGTATGCGTGCCGATGCAGCCTTGCGGAATGTTTTTCTGAATCTTCAGGCTGTTTTCGGGCTGATTGCGAGGCTTTCCTGATGTGCACGTCCCGTCGTCCTGTTCGGGAATGCCGGTTTCCGTCCTGCATGATTGATTCATTCCTTGGAATGCTTCGACAGTGTTTTCAGGATTTCATGCCGCTCGGAAAATGATTTGCGCCGCTCCCGTTGGATGGCTGGACCAGATGACGTTGAGGGGCAGTCTTTCTTGTATTTTGGTGGAAAATATGGCGATTCAAAAAATAAATCGAAACGAAAGGTACATGCTCAAGGGTCATCTAAGGAAGGAAGGCTTCGACCATTGGCGTTTGGTTACTACCGGAATAAGCCAGCAGACAGGAGAAGAGCGTGTATTCTTCATAGAATTCTACGTACTAAATCCATCCGTTTCCCCAGACGAATACATACTCGGGTTCAAGAGCCGTTCGGAAATTTCTGCGGAAGATTTGCATGCGGCACTTGCAGGGACTCTTTCTGCAATGAACGTTGAGGCTGAAAAATACGTCGTTCCAAGCTACGTAATGGTGAAGTGCGGCATATTCAGACAGAACGGAAAGCAGATGAACAGTTTCTTCCCGGCAAACGACATGAAGCTTGGAGGATCGGAACTCCTCATAAAGGTCGGTACGGATGAAAGCAACTGCTGTTCCCTCACGACCAGTTCGACATACGGAAGCATATCCGTTAGCGACAGGGAGGCTGCTGAACGACCGGAACTTCTGTGTCAGGGTGGAAGCATGTCATGGAACCTGCGATATGAAAACGAAATCACCTTCCCGGACTTCAAGAACTCCAGTCTGTGCTGGGCGGTTCCTGGAGCCAAGGTAAGTTTGGAGGGAAAGATAACGTTTGACGGCGAGGAATTTACGGTCACTCCGAAAAAATCGTTCGGATATTTCGAAGTGTACTGGGGAAAGACCCATCAGGAACAGTATTATCATTTGAGTTCATCCAAACTTTCAAGTCTCAATACCGGAAAGCAGCTTGAAAATTCCTGCTTCGTAGTAAAGGGGACCTACAACGACGTTGTGGCCGTATTTGTGAACATCGAGGGACGCAAATACTGTTTTTCCGTCGACAAGGCGAAAAAGCTCGACCTGACGTATGAATTCACCGAAATCCCGGACGAGGATGACGGCGACACGAAGTTCCACTGGTCGGTGAGCATAAGCGACAACAAATACGTCGTGGACGTTGACGGATTCTGCAGCGACAAGGTCATGTTCCTGCGCGACTATGAAAGCCCCGAGGGAAAGCGCAAGGTCCTTAGGGTTGCAGGGGCTGGAACAGGTTCCGGCGAACTTAAGGTCTTCAAGAAAATCAAGAAGACTCTTGAACAGATTGAATACGTCAGGGTTGAAAACCTCCTCTGCGAATACGGCGGAATCGAATTCCCTGAAATCTGACCTTTATGGTTTGAAAAAAGCTGAACAATCGGCATTCGGATGGGACTGGATTTTCCGGTCCTTTTTTTATCTTTCGCCTTACCGTCCAGTCATTCCCGTTTTTTTGACACTCGCCATTGAGATGCGGTTTACAGAATCCTCCAAAATAAATTTGAATTCCTGATTTTATTTCAATATATTTTCTTTCAGAACAGGTGGATTGCCAATCGGCTTTACAGGTTGATGCTGACTGATCCGAGTGACGGTTATTCGGCGTTAACCGTAACATCTGTGTTTTATGGAGGCTGTTGCATGGATTACGATCAGATGACACTTAAAATGCAGTCGGCGATAAGGGATGCCGATACCCTTGCACAACAGAGGGACCATGCCGAAATCGGATGCGCCCATCTCCTTTATGCAATGCTCAATCAGAAAGACGGAATGATTGCTCCCCTCATCGAACGTATAGGCATAAGGAAGGAAAATCTTGAATCGGAAATCGACAGGATTTTGAATTCCGAGCCAAGGGTTAGCGGTGCAGGTAACGGAATGAGGGCTTCTTCCGAACTGCAGAAGGTTATGGCAAAGGCTGAAGGGGAAATGTCTGCATTGAAGGACATGTACCTTTCTACCGAACACGTATTCCTTGCCATGACGGAAAGCGACGGCAATACGGGGGAAATGCTCAGGAAGATCGGTGCCGTAAAGTCTTCCGTCCTGACTGCGTTGAAATCAATACGAGGAAACGAAAGGGTCGATTCAAACGATCCTGAGGGTAAGATTCGGGTGCTTGAAAAATACTGCGTGGACCTTACGATGCGTGCACGGCAGGATAAGATAGATCCGGTAATCGGAAGGGACGAGGAAATCCGAAGGGTGATGCAGGTCTTAAGCCGCAGGACGAAGAATAATCCCGTCCTCATAGGAGAGCCTGGAGTCGGAAAAACCGCCATAGTCGAGGGGCTTGCACGGAGGATTGCATCCAAGGATGTTCCGGACAGCCTTAAGAACAAGAGGCTGCTTTCGCTTGACATGGGACTTCTTGTTGCCGGTGCAAAATACCGCGGAGAGTTTGAGGAAAGGTTCAAGAACGTCATAACCGAGGTTTCGAAGTCTGACGGCGAGATAATACTTTTCATCGACGAACTTCACACGATAGTCGGTGCCGGTGCGTCCGAAGGAGGAATGGATGCGTCAAACCTCTTGAAACCGGCACTTGCACGCGGCGACCTTCACGTAATAGGCGCGACAACGCTTGACGAATACAGGAAGTACATTGAAAAGGATGCGGCACTGGAAAGAAGGTTCCAGCAGGTCCTTTGCGCCGAGCCTACGGTCGAGGATACGATTGCAATACTCCGAGGACTCAGGGACAAGTATGAAATACATCACGGTGTCAAGATAAACGATGAAGCCCTTGTCGCAGCGGCAACGTTGAGCGACCGTTACATTACGAGCAGATTCCTTCCTGACAAGGCGATCGATCTGGTCGATGAAGCGGCCAGCAGGATAAAGATGGAGATTGAAAGTCAGCCTGTCGAACTGGATAAGCTTGAACGCAGAATCCTTCAGCTGGCGATAGAACGTCAGTCTCTGTCAAAGGAAGACGATGCTGCGAGCCTTGAACGCCTTGAAAAGCTTGAGAAGGAGATTGCAGAGGTCACATCGGCGCGCGACGTAATGAAGATGCAGTGGGAAAACGAGAAGTCTGCAATCGAAGGCGACCGGAAAATCAAGGAAAGCCTGGAGAAGGCAAAATTCGAAGAGGAAAAGTTCACCAGGGAAGGAAACCTTGCAAAGGCGGCGGAGCTTAAGTATTCGATAATCCCAGACCTTGAGAAGAAGCTCGAGTCCGCAAAGAAAATGTCCGAATCCGGTGGAGGAGAAAGGGAAAGCCTTTTGAGGCAGGAGGTAACCGAAGAGGACATAGCCCGCGTCGTAAGTTCATGGACCGGTATACCGGTTGCAAAGATGATGGCCAGTGAAAAGCAGAAGTATCTTGCGCTGGAGGATGTGCTCCACAGGAAGGTTATAGGTCAGGATGAAGCCGTAAGGGTGGTGTCCGATGCAATCAGGAGGAACAGGTCCGGACTTAACGATCCTAACAGGCCGGTAGGTTCCTTCATGTTCATTGGACCGACCGGAGTCGGAAAGACAGAGCTTGCAAAGGTTCTTGCCGATTTCCTCTTCAACGATGAAAAGGCCATGACCAGGATTGACATGAGCGAATACATGGAGAAGCATTCCGTTTCAAGGCTCATAGGTGCACCGCCGGGATACGTCGGATATGACGAGGGTGGACAGCTTACGGAGGCCGTCAGGAGGAGACCGTATTCCGTAGTGCTTTTCGACGAGATTGAAAAGGCTAATCCTGACGTATTCAACATACTGCTTCAGGTTCTGGATGATGGACGACTGACAGACGGACAGGGGCGTGTCGTTGATTTCAGAAACACGATAATCATCATGACAAGCAACCTTGGCTCCGACCTGATTCTTGACGGCGGCGAGGAGGGGCTTTCGTCTTCCGAGATACTTGAAAGGGTTAGCGGGGTGCTTAAGGCTTCGTTCCGTCCCGAGTTCCTGAACAGAATCGATGAAATAGTCGCATTCAACAGACTCGGTAAGGAAAGCATAAGGTCCATAGTCTCCCTTCAGCTGAAGCGCGTGTCATCAAGGCTTGAGTCCAGGAGGATTAGCATTTCGTTCGATGATTCCGCACTGGATTTCATTTCTGACATGGGTTACGATCCTGCCTTTGGAGCAAGGCCTGTAAAGCGTGCGATACAGACCTACGTTGAAAACCCGATATCAAGGCTCGTGCTTTCCGGAGAGATACCGGACGGTTCAAGCGTCTCAGTGTCTAAAAACGGCGGCGAGCTGAAATTCGACGTGTCGGCCAACGGTGTAAATGGATAATGGATTGAACTTATTCCGCTTGATGCCTAAGGGGTCAGGCGGATTAGGGAACCGCTGTTTAATACACGAAGCATTAATTCAGTGTTTCCTTAGGTTCATCCTGCCGTAAAAACCGACCCCAGGAAATCCAGGGCCTCCGTCATGCTTTCCTTAAGGAGCCACGGCGGATTTATTATGAGCATTCCGCTTCCCGTCATGTGGGGGGCGGAATCCTCCTTCATTTCATCAGGCATGGTATCAGGACCGTAGATTTGAAGTTCAAATTTCTCGCATCCGCACGGATTCAATCCAAGCTTTGAAAAATCCTCAAGTTCGCATAGCATCTGTGCGGTTTCATTCTTTTTCCTTTCCAAAATCGGATACCACAGTGCGATTATTGCCGTGTTCCATTTCCTGCGTGCATTCTTAAGCGCTTCGGTAACCTGCCTGTAGTCGCTTTTGTCTTCGTAACTCGGGTCGCAGAGTATCAGCCCCCTCTTTACCAGCGGTGGAAGCAGGGATGAAAGGGTCCTGTAACTGTCCCCGCCGTGTACCATGCATTTTCCGTCTTGCCGTCTTGCCCCGTCTGTCGTAATCAGCTTTTCATTCACGTTGGATTCAAGTGATGAAAGGGCTTCTGGATGCATTTCCGTCAGGTGAAGTATGTCGCCCCGCCTCAGGTAGAGCCTTTCGATTTCCGGACTTCCTGCATACAGTCCCGAACTGAAATATGGAGCCTCGACATCCATGTACCTTTGGATTGCCTTTGGAACCTTCAATCCTTCCTTGACGCTTGAAAACAGTTTCTTTATGCCGCTTTCAGCTTCGCCGGTTTTCAGAAGCCTTGAATCGTCAAGATTAAATCGTCCGGCTCCTGCATGGGTGTCAATCAGCGTGAACGGCTTTTCCTTTTTCGCAAGTGAATCGAGTATGGCACAGAGGCATACGTGCTTCAATATGTCCGCATGGTTTCCGGCATGATATTCGTGCTGATATGAAAGCATCAGAACCCCTTTTCCATTTCGTCAAGTTCCTTCATCCAGACTGCACAGGACGCATCGCTAGGCATCCTCCAGTCGCCCCTTGGTGACAGACTGACCGTACCGACCTTGGCTCCGTCTGGCATGCAGCTTCTCTTGAACTGCTGAGCGAAGAACCTCCTGTAGAAAGTCCTGAGCCATCCGTATATCGTTTCCGCCGTGTATCCGCATCCTTTTTCATCGCGGCATTCAAACGCCTGTCTTGCAAGGAAGAAAATCTTTTTCGGACTGAATCCCCAGCGAATCACATAATAGAGGAAGAAATCGTGCAGTTCGTACGGTCCGACAAGTTCCTCCGTTTTCTGGCTTATGTTTTTTCCTTCTGGAGGAATGAGCTCCGGGCTTACCGGAGTAGAAAGTATGTCGTTCAGTACTTCGCTTAGCCTTGAATTTCCCCTTGCTCCGGCGTCATCTGCAAACCACTGGACCAGATACCGCACGAGCGTTTTAGGTATGGACGAGTTGACCCCGTACATGCTCATGTGGTCGCCGTTATATGTGCACCATCCGAGTGCAAGTTCGCTCAGGTCTCCCGTTCCTATGACTATCCCGTTGACCTTGTTTGCATAGTCCATGAGTATCTGGGTCCTTTCCCGAGCCTGAGAGTTTTCATACGTTACGTCATGTACCGACGGATCCTGTCCGATGTCCCTGAAATGTATGTTTACGGCTTCCTTTATGTCGACTTCCCTAAGTTCTGCTCCGATTTGATCCGCAAGGGAACATGCATTTCCATAGGTCCTATCCGTAGTGCCGAAGCATGGCATCGTTATTGCGGTTATGCTTTTCCTGTCGATTCCGCACTTGTCGAATGCATATGCGGTAACAAGGAGTGCGAGCGTTGAATCAAGGCCTCCGCTTAAACCGATGACTGCACTACGTGCGTTTATGTGGCGTAGTCTTTTTGCAAGTCCTTCAGCCTGCATCTCTACTACTGCACGGCACCTTTCTTCCCTTTCCCTTTTTCCCGATGGAACGAAGGGGTGGGGGTGAATAAGGTCCCTTAACCATCCTGCATCTGACGAAACGGATTTTCGGCTTCCTGCGTTGAATCCTATCTGTGGGGAGCGTTCCCTTTCGCTTCCGAAACAGTTGTCGTCGAGCTTTACCGTAACGGTCCGGTAGCTTCCGTACGGGTCCGGAATCCAGTTTTCGGCGCACGCCTTGAATGTCGTCGTCCTGAGCCTGTCCTGAACGACCCTTCCAAGGTCAAGATCGCAGAACATAATTTTTCCCGAATCCTCGAAAAGCCTTGATTCCGCCTTTATGCTTCCGTTGAGGGCAATAAGGCTGTGTCCTGAGAAAATCATGTCTGTTGAGCTTTCGTCATGTCCTGCATTTGCATAGATGTAGGCCGAAACGGTCTTTGCCGAATGTGACGCCACAAGCATCCTCCTGTACTCGGCCTTTCCTACCACCTCGTTGCTTGCACTGAGGTTTGCCGTAACGGTTGCACCGCACATCGCCGCATTTGTGGACGGTGAGAACGGAACCCAAAGGTCCTCGCATATTTCCGTTGCAATCGTAACGGCAGGATTGTTTTCATCCTGAATCAATATGTCCACTCCGAACGGAACTTCCGGGTTTTCATCAGAAAAGTAAAGCGTCTGCGGAAGTTTCGGGGATGCCGGCGAAAACCACCTCATTTCATAGAATTCCGAATAGTTCGGTATGAATGATTTGGGAATTATCGCAACGATGCTTCCCTTGAAGATGTATGCCGCGCAGTTGTAGAGGGAACCGAACGCTTCCATCGGAAATCCGACTGCCGAAAGAACCTTCGTGTCCTTTGTGGATTTTGCAATCTTTTCTATCGATTTTCTGGCGTCTTCAATGAGGCTGCGCTGCAGGAAGAGGTCTGAGCATGTATATCCCGTTACGGAAAGTTCCGGGAAAATCATGAGGCGTATGTCGTTTTCATCGGCCTCGATTATGGTCCTGATGATTTCATCCGAGTTGAAACCGCAGTCCGCTACTTTCAGGTCCGGGGATGCACATCCGGCCCGCAATATGTCGTAAGTCATGGAAATCAGTATACAACAAAAAACCTCCCATGAAAACCACGGAAGGCATTTTGTGAATGGCAAGCGCAAATCTTAATGAAATTTAGGAAACGTAAATCTAATGAGGATACGCTTCCATTTCCAGCGGGAACCGTGCCAATCTGCCAAGAGTGTGCGGTATAAGGTATTGGAGTCGCTGGCGCTCCCCACCGCACAAATGGCAGCTTGTCACGAACCCCGCCTCCCATTACAGCGTCTCCTCAATCAACATTAAACTTTCCATGGAATATTTATTGCACTTGCCATTCACAACCTTATTAAGATGCGAGAACTAATGTTTTTGAAAAAACATCTTCATTAAGATTAACGCATACTAATGACACCACGGAAGGCATTTTGTGAATTGCAGATTTTTGGAACCCGCAGCATGTACGGAATGATTTTCGTTTGGAAGGTTACTGGAATTTTACGTTGTCGTCATGGGCGACCGATGTGAAGACTATCCAGTCCCCGTAATTTTCCTTGTCCTGTTTCGCCCATACGATAGAGCATATTTCCGATGAGTCCCAGACCATTATCCTGACCTTTACTCCGTCCTTCAGTTCTCCGCTTGGAAAATACATGCTGTATTCAGGATCAAGGACAGAGGTGTTCTTGTAGTCTGCATATATCGTGTCGATTCCGTCTTCCGATGGACTTCCCAGAACGGCTTCCACGCATTCGACCGGCTGGCCGAGATATTCGTCGATTTCCAGATAGTATTCATCTTCCTGTGAAAAACAGAGCCCACCGCACAAAATCAGGACTGCACCGATCGCCGCCCTGATGAATCCGTTTTTTATGACGTACATTTCCCCACCTTTTTCAAAACCGTGTTTTCCGGCTGTCAGCGTACGAATGTTCGTCCGCATCGATTGAACCTGTCATGCTGATTGTGCACGACCGTTTCAGTGTTCACCGGCATTATGATTATCGGACGACGGGAAAAATATCTGAATGTTTTGAAGGAAACAGGGGCTCTTTTCGCATGCCTTGACACGATATCCTTAGCATGGTAAATTTTTTACCTTAATTTGGAGGTTTTTCATGAACAAGGCAATAGAGACTCTTCAGGCGCGCGGTTTTTTCAACCAGTGCACCGATCTGGAAGCCCTTTCCGAGCGTATGGACAAGGGGCCAATTACATTTTACGTCGGATGCGACCCAACTGGTCCTAGCCTTCACATCGGACATATGGTTCCGTTCTTTGCATTCAGGCATCTCTTGAAATTCGGTCACAGGGGAGTCGCACTCATCGGCGGAGGAACCGGAAGAATTGGCGATCCAAGCGGAAAGACCGAGATGAGGAAGCTCCTTGACTATTCCCAGATTGACGCCAACGTCGAAAGCATAAAGAATCAGCTCGACCGTTTCCTCGGATTCGACGGTGAACATGCACTTGCCGCAAACAACAAGGATTGGCTTGAAAACCTCAATTACATCGACTTCCTCAGGGACATCGGTTCATGCTTCAGCGTAAACAGGATGCTCACATTTGAAGAATACAGGCTCAGGCTTGAAAGGGGACTTTCGTTCATCGAATTCAACTATCAGCTCCTTCAGGCATACGACTTCTACATGCTCCATCAGAAATACGGAATGGACCTTCAGATTGGAGGTGCGGACCAGTGGGGCAACATAACGGCCGGAGTAGACCTTATCCGCAGGAAGATGGGTGGAACGACGGAACTCAACAAGGAGCATGAGGTCTATGGACTTACGTTCCCGCTCATCATGCGCGCAGACGGAAAGAAGATGGGAAAATCCGAAAAGGGTGCAGTGTTCCTGGATCCGAATCTTACGAGCGTGTTCGACTTCTTCCAGTATTGGAGAAACGTGCCTGATGCTGACGTCAGGAAATTCTTCCTTCTTTTCACTTTCCTTGAGATTCCTGAAATCGATGAGGTATGTGCCGGCGACATAAACGCAGCTAAGGAAAGGCTTGCGTATGAAGTGACGTCCGTAATCCACGGGAAGGATGAGGCTGACAGGGCTCTTTCCGGTGCAAGGGCTGCATTCAGCGGAGAAGGGGACAAGTCGTCCATGCCTACGGTTGAACTTCCGAGGTCTGATTTTGAGGCCGGCGTAAACGTATGCGACCTTTATTTCAATTCAAAGCTCTGTGCAACGAAATCCGATGCAAGGCGTCTGGTTCAGCAGGGAGGAGCAAGCGTCAACGGAAAGCAGGTTACCGATGTAAAGGCTTCGTTTACGGTTGGAGACGTTGATTCTGACGGAGAGTTCGTCGTTAAGGCCGGAAAGAAAAAGTTTGCACGCATAGTCCTGGTTTGACGCAAGTCGCCCTGAAGCATTAAGAAAAAAAAGCTGTCGCGGTTAGTCCATGACAGCTTTTTTATTGCGTTTTTCCATTTGATTTACGGTCGGATTTTCGTTTGCGAAAGACCGGTGCGGTTCATTTCTTCTTGAAAAGCCTCTTGAAGAATTCCCCGATTTTTTCGAATATCCGCACAAGGAAGTTGAGGAACCTTCTGAATATGGAAGGGTTCTTCAGTCTGTTGAGCCTCTTGTATCCGTCCAGAAGCTCTTCGTCCGTAAATTCCTTGCGCTGATTGTTTTCTTCGATTTCCATTTCGAGCTTGGTAACTGCATTAACATCCTGCGAAAGGATTATGGCGTCAATCATGGGCCATCCGATTGCCTTTGCAGCTTCGAGCCTTCTTTCGCCTGCAACAAGTTCGTATTTGGAGTTGATGGTTATGGGATTCATGAGTCCGTAAGTCCTGAGGCTGTCCATGAGGGGACGCAAATCACCCAGATCCTTCCTGACCCTTTTCCTTACCTTGATTTTGTTTATGTCAACATGTACTACGTTCATCTGCGCTCTCCATTAGGAAATCGTCGCTTAATGCCCGATGCGTTAATCGGCGGTTCCCGGCAATTTCCCGTAATTCTACATCCCGTAAGGAATTACTGCAAAATTGCGGATGTTATGGTTAACGCTGAATAATCCGCTTCCAGATTGTCCAGCGTTTCCTTAGGAATGGCCTTCAATCGGGACAATGCATATGTCCGTAAAATGCTGAAAAACCCGGAGTGAAATCGCCGGGCTTCCAGTATCCGATGTACCGCCGTCGGGACGACCGTCCTGCTTCCCAAGAAATGAGCAGCCCGAAAATCGTCACTCGAAGAATGAACTCAAGCTGTCTTCATCCTCGGTCCCTGAATTCGGGGCAGGGGAATTGCCTTCATTTTCTTTTTCGGCAGTTTCCTGAGTTTTTCTAGGACTATCTGCTTCCTGCTGCGGAGCATTCTGCTGATTTTCCGATGAATCCTCCTCAGGCTCTTCTGTACCGTCGAAGTAATCGGAGAAGAATGACTGCCAGCTGTTGTCAGGTCCCGTATATACGTCTGATCCGGAGCTTGAGTCGCTTCCGCCTCCGAACAGATCCTCCATCAGCTCTTCCTTTTCCTTTCCGTCGGTCAGGAAGTCAAGGTCGTAATGAAGTCCCTCGGCGCTGTTCAGCTTGTCGTATTTAAGAGCTCCGAAAATCCTTTCGCGTTCGAAGCGGTGCCATGCCGTCCTTTCTGCACTTTGATACAGGTGAAGCTCACAGACTCCCTCAGGCTGGGTTCCCGAAAGGTAA
Organism: uncultured Spirochaetaceae bacterium; assembly: GCA_902772605.1. GTDB lineage: Bacteria > Spirochaetota > Spirochaetia > Treponematales > Treponemataceae > Treponema_D. The sequence continues at coordinate 4,679 of CACYBG010000336.1, read as the reverse complement.
TATCCCTCGACGACCTTCGGACACTTGCTGCTTGCCGGCATTCCGCTTTCCGCACAGACCTTCATCCTTACTACACCGCTAGGCATCTTGTCGAAGAACGGCTTGTACGGTTTTCCTATGTGAATTTCATGCATGAAGTCTCCCCATGCAGGAGCTGAAATTGCGGAACCTGTCATCTGAAGTCCGAGCGATTCACCAGGCATGTCGAATCCGAACCAGAAGACCGACGTATAGTACGGAGTGAATCCGACTGCCCATGCATCGGCCCAGTTCTGTGTCGTACCGGTCTTACCTGCTACAGGCATGTCGAAAGAGTGGCCGTTTTCGTTCTTGAAGGTGAACTTGTATCCGGTACCCTTGTGCTTTCCAATCTTCTGTTCCGTAGACTCGAACCTCGCACCGCTGTAGAGCGTACCGCCGGAGACCGTCTTCTTGAGCATTTCCTGCATGATGAATGCATTCTGCTTTGAGATGATCTGTACGTCGTCACCCTTTGCGCGCTTCTTGTTTATCGTTTCCTGTTCTATGTCGTGGATTATGTTTCCGTTCCTGTCCTCGATGTTCCTGATGCAGATCGGAATGACCTCTTCACCGTTGTTGGCGAAGATGGCGAATGCCCTTGCAAGCTCTATAGGCCTTACTGAGCAGACTCCGAGTCCGAGTGCGTAAACTGGAACGATGGACCTTTGCTCCCATTCGCTCTGTGGAATTCCAAGAAGGTCCGTGGACCGTGCTATTGCCGCGTCGAATCCGACCATGTCGAGAATCTTCAGTGCAGGGATGTTGAGTGATGCTGCAAGTGCGTACCAGACTTCGACCTCTCCCTTCCATGATCCGACATAGTTCTGAGGCAGGTAGGCCGAACCGTTTGCGTTGTAGAAAACGATCGGAGTATCGCTTATCGGACTTGTCATGGTTACAACCTGAGCGTCGATGGCGGCAGAGTAGTAGAGCGGCTTGAACGAGGATCCAGGCTGCAGGTACGACTGAACGGCCCTGATGTACTGGTTGGAGTAGTCGAAAGTAGAGCCTCCTACTATTGCATCGATGTATCCCGTCTTGTTTTCGAGGGCTATCATCGTTCCTTCAACCCTTGAGGATTCCTTGTTCTTGTTCCTCAATGCGTGACCTTCCGCTACGATGCCGGTCTTCAGGTTTTCCAGTCCGGCCATCATGGAGAAGATGTCTATCATCGGGTTCAGGGTATCCGAGAATTCCTTGACGGCAAGCGTCTTGGAACGGTTGTTTCCCGTCTTGATCTGCGGAATGTTGAAGGTCAGGGCTACGAGTTCCGTAAGTGGAATGTAGCTGCTGAACGTGCTCCTCTTCGACTGTGAAAGGGTCTTTGAGTGCATGTCGTTCGCATACTTGATGTAGTCGGCCATGACGTCTTCCGCAACCTTCTGGTGTGCAAGGTTGAGGGTGGTGTTTACGGTGAATCCGCCCGTGTGGATGTCGTCCGTACCGTAGAGCATTCCGTTGAGTTCCCTTCGTACGTATTCGCTGAACCACGGAGCGTTGTCTATTGTCATCTGGCTTACGCTGGCATTAGAGCGCAGGTAGTCGAAGTTTGCCCAATAGTTGTCGAAGCTTTCGTCAGCATCTTCCTTCGTTATGTATCCGTCGGCGACAAGTTCGTCAAGGACGTACTGCTGTCGTGACATGGCCCTGTTCGGGTAGTCGAACGGATTGTAGTATGCCGGGTTCGAAAGCTGGATTACAAGGATTGCAGCCTCAGCCGGGTCGATGTCGGTTGCATCGTGTCCGAAGTAGTATTTGCACGCTGCGTTGACACCCGTGGTTCCGCCTCCGAAATATATCCTGTTAAGGTAAAGTTCAAGGATTTCATCCTTTGAATAGCGGCGTTCCATCTGGATGGCCCACCAGAGTTCCTTGAGCTTACGGGTTATGGACATGTCGCGACGGTCGCAGTAAAGGGTACCTGCAATCTGCTGTGAAAGGGTAGAACCTCCTCCAAGGCTGTTGTGCGTCAATACGCCGATTACGGCTCGGAAAAGGGCCTTCATGCTGAATCCAGGATGATCGTAGAAAATCTTGTCTTCGCGGGTCAGAAGGGCATCGATGATCTGCTGCGGAAGTTCGCTGAACGAAATGAATTCACGCTTCTGGTCGCTGGTGAATTCGGTGATTATCTCTCCGTTTACGTCAAGAATCCTTGTCGCCTTATCTATCTCGAATTCCGCAAAATTTTCCGTGTTGATTGTATCTTTTGTTACGGCCAGGCCTTTTCCCAAGGCTGCTCCCAACAATGCCGAAATGCATAAGAGCAACGGCAGAAATATAAATGGCCAAATCTTAGTACGTTTCATATATCATAGAAGGATAAAAAAAATGGGGTGCTTTGTCAATCTGTATTGGAATTTATTCGCATACAAACGCATGCTTCCAATCGATTGCAAAAAGCCCCGGACTTTTTTTTCATCCGGGGCATTGCGATTAAATTCTATTTGAGTGATGTTATGGATGTCAGATCCTTGAGGTTCAGAAGGACTACCTTGTCCGTAGAGGTCGTTGCAACGACACCCTTTCCGGTGACAGTTATAGGCGTGTCCGGACGAACCTTGACCGGGCTCTTGAGAAGGAGCCTGAGGGAACCGTCGTATTTTGCAATCGACCATCCGTCGCCGTTCTTGATTACGCAGTAGTATTCGTTTCCGTCCTTTACGAGGACCGATTCTTCCGCAACTATTTCGCTTCCCTCCGACTGGAGTTCAAGCGTCTGTGCATCGAGGAGGCAGAGCTTCACGGCCCTGTTGCTGGTATTGTTGTCGCCGCAGATGGCCATGTATGCCACGACTGCAGCCGAATCATCGCTTCCGCTTTCATCCGTTACCGGGATGATTGTCCTTCCGCGGATTACGGTGACTGGGGATTCCTCGATGATTTCGCCCGTCGTCGAATCAATCTTCACGAGTCCCGTAAGGAGCTTTTCCGTGTCGATGAGCCTGAGTCCTACGACTGCATTCCTGTTCGTAGTGTCTGCAAGGGCCTGTTCAAGGGTCTTCTGCTGGTCCTTTGCAATCTCCGTACGCTCCTTCTTTACTTCGGAAAGCTTGCGGTCGGAGTTCGCCTGTGCCTTGTTCGCCTGCTTTTCCGCATCCTGAGCGGCCTGCTTCTGTTCTTCCGTCTTCTGTTTTTCTGTCTCTGCCTTTGACGCTGCGTGGTCTGCAGCCTGCTGGCTTATTTCGGCCCTCTGCTGGAGCTCCTTGTTGTCAGGGTTTGCCTCTGCAGCCGATTTTGCCTGCTGGGCTGTCTGCTGAGCCTTCTTTGCATCCTCTGCTGCCTTGTCGGACGCAGCCTTCTGCTGTTCGAGCTGCTTGTTGAGTTCAGCCGCTTCTGCCGCAGCTTTCTGCGCCTGGTCTGCAAAGTTGTTTGCTTCGCGCTCCTTTATGCCGACCATGTTCTGCCTTTCATCAACTCCGTGGTCGTCTTCTTCGCGCATGGAGTTGATAACGTTGGTGTCGCTGATTACGGACGTGTCTACTGTTGAAAGTCCTCCGTTTACATCGTAGAGCGGAATTACGATCTGCGTGTTGCCCGGCCATTCGCTCCATTTCGTGCTGAGTCCGCACTGGTCTTCTGTCAGGTTCCTTGTGACCGCATCCTTGTATTTTGCCTTGAATACGTCAAGGTTCTGCCTGTATACGGCGTTGTAGACCGTGATGAACGTGGCGAGCGTGGAAGCGTCGGAGGTCTCGTATCCGTATGCGGAAGTGAGGTATCCGGTTATGATTCGCCTGAGGTTGGTGATGTGGTCGACGGATGCCGTGCTGTTGAGGAGCAGGATGTCGGCGTCAAGCTTCTGTTCCGTACTCGGATCCACGGCATGGATTACCGTATATTTTGCCCCGCGTCCGTAGGTGGCAGCGTCGTTTACTTTTCTGGCAACCTGACGTCCGAGGTTGCGACCGATGTCGGTGATTGCGTCAGCCGTTTCAATCAGGGCGTGAGGTCCCGCATAGTTATCGAAGGTGATGACCTCTGCGCTCGTGCTACGGATTTCGTCGATATTTACACTCAATGCTGTAGCAGCTGCGATGGCTGCGATTGAAAGCGCACCGGAAACTACCCATTTGCTAAGTTTCATAAATCCTCCAAAATTTTTCCATTTCTAACTTTCATTATACAACGTTTTCAAATAAAAAAGAAGTGGAAAACTTCATTTTCGATGTGAAATCGTCGATTTCAGCGTTTTCAAAGGTTCCTTTCACGGTCGGAATGTGAAATCCGTCACCGAATTGGCTCCTTCTTCTGCTCGTCGAGTATCCTCCTGAGCTTTTCAAGGGATTCCATTGCTACCGTCCGTGTCTGAAGCGAATACCTGTTTCCCATCATTGCGGTCAGTATGCTCCGTCCCTTTGCATCGAATGCCTCCCTTCCCATGAAAGAGCATATCCTTACGGTCGAGTCGCATATCAGTGCAAGTATGGTGTCAGCCTTGTTGTATTTCTGAACGACCTTGTCCATTCCGTCAAGCATCAGGTAGTCGGGGTCCAGCGACATTTCGCCGGCAGTCTTTACGAGCCTTTCCATCCTGCCCGCATCAGTCGTTCCTCGAATGAGGTTTGCCACGGTCCGTTGGAATGCTTCTGTCTCGGAGTCCGATGCAAGTGAAAGCACCGCAGCGGCGTAGTCCATGTCCGATGCCAGATAGGCCT
>CACYBG010000335.1 GCA_902772605.1 uncultured Spirochaetaceae bacterium | reverse complement strand
TCGGAAAAAGACTTAATCTCCCACCCGGATTTTTTTACCGTAAATTCCAATTCGTTTTTCAATGGAACCTGCATTTCAAAAAATCCATTGGCGTTCGATCTGGCGACAAATTTTCCGTCATGGTAAATTTCCACACCGGATATCGGAGCGTTTGTTTCGCTTACAATCATTCCGTGCATTACGTCCTTTCGATTTCCAGTCGTCATGCAAGCGGTGAAAAACATACAGAAAACCAAACCAAAAAGCACATTTTTTTTCATTCTTCTACACTCCTAATCTTTCCATCCTGCAGGCGATAATATGAAATCTTTCTGCCGTCTTTCGTAACTATTCCTCCGATTTTCTCTGCACGATTACTCTTTGTGCTTTCATCGTTTTGTTTATCTGGAGTTTTCATGACGGCTTTTCGCAATGTTTTCTCCGTTTCATCAATCCGATCGAAATTGACTTTCTCGCAGAACAGATTCCAAAAATCCGAAAACAGCAGAAAAACATTCTTTCCTTCTTTCGCACTGTTGATGCAAAATCCCATATCCAGCAGATGACTTCCGTTTGCAGAACTGACTCTCAGACTCTTCAAATCCAGATCCGTATTTTTCAACATATCCGCCAAATCCAAAAACAGTCCGCACAGATTCCTGTCTTCAACCGAAAACGAAAATCCACACTCATCCAAAAACTCAGACTTTATGCTCCCTTTTTTTTCAATGGCCGTTCGAAGTTCCGCCATGGTCATTAAATCCAACGGAGCAGTTACATAAGCGGTTTTTCTTGGAATTGAAAAATCAACTGAAAACGAAGGCTGCTTGTCCTGATATGAAACCGCAGAAAATCTACGGACAATTTTTTCCATATCACGTTCAGCGGTAAAATCAATTTTTTCAGGATGAATCTTTTTAACATTCATTGAAATTTTTACGCCGAAATCATCAAGGGAAAAGTTCTCCTTTGAATACGAAAAATTTTCAATCAAACCGTTTTCTCCGGCCAGCTTAAGGAATAAGGTTTCCAAAAAATCCGTCGCAGAAACATCGGAATCATTTTTTTCAATCGGCGGATTTTCTTCAGTCAGCATTACGTTTTCAATCGGATTGACCTTATCTGCTTTTTTTGAATTAAAAAGAAGACACGGTACGGCAATAAAAGTCAAAAGCAAAAATCCGCATGCAAGGATGAAAAACCTTTTGTTGTCATCAAAGAATTTGCAGTTTTTTATTCCTTCAAGCGAGATTCCATTCTTCGACTTTCCCTTGTATTCCAAGAGTTTCAGCTTATCCATGACCGCAACAAGAGACTGTAATTTTCCCTTGTGAAGTTTCAGTCGGGAATCATAACAGCACTGCTGCGAAAAGCATGGATGTTTTTTTTCAAGTTCCCTTGTGATGAAAGCATCACGTCTTTTTCCCCTGAGTCTCAACGGAATGTTGAAAGTATAGATTTCGTAATCCGATTTTTTAACAGTTCTCCTCATATCATCCAGCTTTTAATTTTTTTCAGATTGATTCATCAACGGGAATTTTTATAGAAGTTTCATTTCCGTTGAAGCTCCATTTTTCGCAATAAAAATTTTCTGATTTTGTAATCAGTAAAAAGTCCAAGGGCCAAATGCTGATGCACATTTTTTTCCAGTCAATCAATGCAGATTTCAATTCGTCATCGCTTTTTTCCCTGCATATCTTTATGAATCCTTTTGCAATGAACTCATCTCTGGACAACTGTTCTTCCATGCACAGGCTCTTAAAATAAGTTTTTGCACACGGAATCATTATTCCGCCCAGGAATCCAGAAAACGTTGCAAAAAGACCGCAGCAAACAAGTACTTCAAAAAGTTTCAAGTGAATCCTCACTTGGCGGAACAATATATTCGTTTGCATAGAACGATTGATATTCTTTCCTCACTTTTTCATAACGGCTGTTTATCCATGAAACCAGGCCGACCATTACAAGCGAAAAAGCGAATATCAGGCCCACTGCAAAAACAATTGTAGAACCGTTTGACTTTTTAACGCCATGACATGATATCTGCATTTCGACCATCACCTCCGGCTACTCCATCAGCCCCATAACAAACGATTGCGTACGGTAAATTTTCCGGGCATTCACTTGGGAAACCTGCGCTTCCTTTTTTCGAATAGAAATATGTTCCTCCCCATGGATCCGGTTTGACTTCCTTATCCAGGTACGGTCCCTGCCAGTTTTCAGGAACGGGGACAAGTACAGGTTTTTCCCACAATGCGACCAAGCCCTGTTCTGTAGACGGATAAGTTCCGCAATCGATGTAGTAAGACTGCAATGCCGCTTTGTATTGAGCAACAGTTTCCTTTGCGGAATACCCTTTCGCAATCTCAATCGCCTTGAATGCCGAAATGCCGGCCCCTGCAGTAAGGATTGCACCGATTGCCAAAACCGCCAGAGTTTCGACAAAAGTGAATCCTGCATTTTTACAGTTTCTGTCAACATTTTGTTTCTCCACTTTTTTAGATTTACAGTTTTCAATTTTACATGAAACGATTTTTTTCAATTTATCCTCCATTGGAAATTTCATTTTCGATTTTACTTAAGAAACCCAATATTTCGCCTTTCTTTTGATTTGCTCAATCGAAAATAAAATTTAAATTCCGAAATTAAATAAAACCGGCATGATTATGTTTTTCAGCAGGATGATTATGTAGATTCCCGCCACCAGAATCATTACGGGATTCGTCAAATCCATGCTGAGTTTTTCAAGCCTGGAAAATTTCGACTCCAGCGAATGACAGATTTGCTTGAACGTTTTTTCCAAATTGCCGGAACATTCAGCGACCTGTGCATAAAGCCGAAAGTTTTTCCCGAAATTCCCGATTGACTCACCGATTTTTTTACCGATGGACACATCTTCCATGGTTTTCAAAATCTGGTTCTTCAGCTTCTGGTTTTTATCAGCCAGGAGCAGCGATGTTTCCAATGACGTATAAAAATCGACTCCGGATTCATTCATGAAGTCAAGAATCTTGAATACATCCAGCAAGGCATTTTTTGTCAAAAAGTCGTGCAGAAATTTTATGAACGCAAACATCACGACGGTCAAAAACATGTTCGCCTGAATGCATCCGAACGCAACATTCCTCTTGTATTCTTCAAAATCAAAGTTACCGGTCAAATCGGAAACAAGCTGCGGTGAAAAAATCGACACGAGAATGCCGCCGATAAATGTGACGAAAATCACGAACGACGGATACGCACATATTGTCAGTAGCTTTCCAAAACGATTGCTTTTTCCCTGCTCGCGTCTTTTCAAAAAATCAACGGTCTTTTCAAGATTTCCGCTTTTTTCAGCCGAACAGATGAACGCAATGTAAACTTCATCGAAAGTCAAGGCCTGACATTTTTTCAACGCAAGTGAAAATCTTGAACCTTCCGCCAAATAAGATTTGATTTCAGCGGCGGCAAGACTGCAATTCTTTTTCAAACCCGTCATCTGCGACATGATTTCCAACGATGCACGAAGCGTTAAATCCGATTCCAAAAGTTCACTGAGCGTTGCAGTAAACTGAAGCATTTCCTTTTTACTCAAAATCACTGC